>JAIBDV010000181.1 GCA_024686055.1 Neptuniibacter sp. | reverse complement strand
TTCTAATCGAAGTTATCTAAGTCATACAGGATATAACTATGCTGACGTTGAGGGGCGATCCTTTTTAGGTGTGCTTGGGCTTAAAGACCCCGCAGTAGCAAAAGACATCACTCAAAGGGTAGAAAATAAAAAAGGGATAAGCGTTGAAACGATCTGTAGTACAGGAGCATATGAGTGGCCAGCTCGTCTGTCTATTATCCCGATCTCTGAACAGGATGGTCAGACATTGGTGAATTACCTGGTGATTGTCGACGACATCAGTGAACAGAAAGTATTGGAAAAGCAGTTACTTGAATACCAGTCTGAGCTGGAACGTGAAGTTGTAGAGCGGACGGTTGAACTAGCAGAAAGTGAAGCGAGTGCCCATGCTATTTTTGCCATGGCGGCCAGCGCGATTATTACCATTGATCTTAAAGGGCTCATTAAAAAGATAAACCCGGCAGCTGAAAACATGTTTGGTTATGATGAGGCTGAGGTTAAGGATATGAATGTATCTATGCTGATGCCCGCTGCAATCAGTAATAGACATGATAAATACTTATCTGATTATCTTGAAACAGGTAAGAAAAGTATTATTGGCTCCAGTCGAGAAGTTGAAGCCATGCGTAAGGATGGTTCGTTGTTCCCAATGTCGCTCTCTGTCAGCGAAGTTAAAACAGAGAAAGAGCATTTCTTTGTTGGCATGATTACTGATATCAGCGATCGCAAGTCGTATGAAGCGGGCTTACAGCAAGCAAAAGAAGCTGCAGAAAATGCAAGTGCGATAAAAAGTAGTTTTCTTGCTAATACCAGTCATGAAATACGCACGCCGATGAATGCGATTATCGGTATGACGGAAGTTGTTCTTGAAGGAAAAATTGATGACGAGCCGAGAAAACATCTGACTACCGTATTGAAATCAGCTAAATCTTTGTTAGAGATACTTAATCAGGTTCTTGATCTGGCGAAGCTGGAAGATGGCAGTATGGGATTGAGTGAAATTGACTTTGATCTGGTTGATTTACTTGAAGACAGCCTGTCGCCTTTTGCTTTTTCGGCTGAGAAAAAAAATCTGAGCTACCAGATCCATATAGATGAATCCCTTTGTGCGTACTATAGCGGTGACACTCTAAGAATCCGACAGGTTCTGGTTAACCTTGTGGGTAATGCTTTAAAATTTACAGAGGAAGGCCATATTAAGGTCAACGTCTGCTCGGGTAAAAACCAGAGAGTAAGGTTTGAAGTGTGTGATAGTGGTGTTGGAATAGCTGAAAACGCGATCGATTCTATCTTTGATAGTTTCACCCAGGCAGATAACAGTATCTGTCGTCGATTTGGTGGTACAGGACTGGGGACTACAATCAGTAAGCAGCTGGTAGAGCTTATGGGTGGGGAGATTGGTATCACAAGCGAATTAGGGGTTGGTAGCATCTTCGCATTTGAAATCCCACTACGTGCCGTTTCCAAACCTGAAGTGTTGTTTAATAATATCGAGGCTGAATTCATAGTCGATCTCCCACTACTTAATATTCTTGTTGCAGAAGATCAGTATGCTAACCAGGAGCTGATTAAACTGAGGCTGAGTAAGCTTGGCCATAATGTGACGATTGCGCCGGATGGTCAACAGGCACTGGATGAATTCAAGGAACGAGAATTCGACCTGGTGTTGATGGATGTACATATGCCGGTACTGGATGGCTTTGGTGCAACGCGTGGCATACGTAAAGTTGAAGGGCAGGAGGGCCGTAATCGTATACCGATTATTGCCCTTAGCGCTAGCGTATTACGGCAGGAGCAAGAAGAGTGCTATGCCAGTGGCATGGACAATTTCGTTGGTAAACCAATCGATTTCCCGCTACTGATGAAGACCATCCAGAAATACTTTACCGATGTAGATTCTGAGGGTCCGAAAAGCCAGCTTGTGCATACTGTTAATGAGTGTAGTGGTGTTGATTTGTGGCTAGATAATTCCGATCCGGAAAGTAATATTCTGGAGACACCTGAGCCTGAACAACGGGTGCCGGCTGAACTGATCAATTATGCAGCTGGCCTCGAAATGTGGGGTGGGGATGATGAAATTTATCAACGTACGCTGGGTACTTTTATTGGTGAGTTACTGCACAATGTCGAGCTGCTGGGGCAGGCGTTGGCTAAGCAGGATTATGTCGATGGCAAGCACAGAAGCCATGCCATTAAAGGTGCTTCAGCTAATCTGAGGCTGGACAGGTTATCCGAATGTGGTGCCGCTCTGGAGGCCGAGATGGCAAAAGAGGTCATTGAAGCGACCTTGCTGGATTCTATGCTGGAGCAATTAGATACGGTTACTCAGCAGACGATGAGTGCGGTACAGGACCTGTTGCCCCAAAAAGATACCACTGAGGGTGAGTTACAGGTGCTTGAACCGGTACAGGCGTACCAGGTTTTGTTGCAGCTTCGCAATGACGTTTCCAATGGTATTTTAAATTCAGATACACAGTCAGAACTGAGGCAGCACCTCAGTGGAAAAGAGATTGAAAAGATCAGCGATTTACTTGAGTCATTCGCTTTTCAGGAGGCAGAGGAGCTAATTAATGCTCTGCTGCAGCAGATCGAGAAGGAATACAGGGTTGAGATGAGTGATGAAATATAGAATTCTGGTTGTAGATGATGAGCCGGTTAACTTGTCCTTATTGAAGACTATCCTGGAAAAGGACTATTCACTGGCGTTTGCAAGAAGTGGAACTGAGGCATTAGAACGGGTTTATCAGAATCCACCTGATCTGATTTTGCTGGATATCATGATGCCTGAAATGAGTGGATTTGAAGTATGTGAAATACTGCAGCAATCCCCTCACTATCGGCATATTCCCGTTATTCTGGTAACGGCACTAACAGACAGCCGTAATGAAGAACGTGGTCTATCGCTGGGGGCCGTTGATTACGTGACCAAACCCGTTGCCCCAGCGCTGGTTCGAGCCCGAGTACGCACTCATCTCTCACTTTATCATCGCCAGCAGGAGCTGGAATCACTGGTATCCGAGCGAACGTTCGAACTGGAGCAAGCTCAACTGGCAGCGATACAAATGCTGAGCAGAGCGGGTGAGTATAAAGATAATGAGACGGGTACTCATGTTATCCGTATGAGCTATTTCTCCAAGGTGCTTGCGCAGACATTAGGTTGGACTCAGCGAGAGCAGCAACTTATTTTCCAGGCATCGCCGATGCATGATATTGGGAAAATAGGTATTCCTGATGCCATAATTCGCAAGCCAGGACAGCTTGACAGGGAAGAGTGGGAAGCGATTAAAGGGCACCCCGAGATTGGTGCACAGATTATCAAGTCTCAGTTTTATGACCTCAGTCAGAGTCAGTTATTTAAAATGGCTGAGCGTATCGCAATCTCCCATCATGAGAAGTGGGATGGAAGTGGTTACCCAAAGGGACTGAAAGGCGAGGATATACCCATTGAAGGACGTATTGTGGCGATTGCCGATGTTTTTGATGCTCTGACATCGCAGCGGCCTTATAAAGAAGCCTGGCCTGTAGACCGTGCTATAGAGCTACTGAAATCTGAATCGGGTAAACACTTTGATCCTAAACTGGTCGATGCTTTCTTGCTGGCATTACCTGAAATTATTGAGATTAGAGAAAAATGGAATGACGCGAGGCTTGTGGTGGACCAGGTTCCAGAACCTGCATCGGAGGTCGCACTTGATTGACAGTCAGGTGTAAGTTGCAGGCCTGGTATGTGAGACCTCGCTGGAATGCGGTTCCAGCGAGGCAGCTTTAAAAGAACATGAAAACGTCGTTGTTATAAGACCTTCTGCAAACTAAATGCTCCGCGCAGATCACCGCTGTTAAAGCCTCGGGCGTGATCATTTGGGTAGAGCATATCCAGTTTACTGGCCACCGCTGGCTGCAGAGCGCTACCGTGGCAGGCCAGGCAGTTATCGCCGACCGGAATGGCTTTCATCATCCGAAATACTTTATCCCCCTCATCGTTCATGACTACCTGGCTGAACGCCATCTTCTGCAGATTGGCACCGGCGCTGGCCTGTTTGGCAAACAGTTCCAGTACGCCTTTCTCCCAGTTATCCGGGGCGTTGTCTGGGTTACGCAGCTTCAGGCTGGTGCGGCTGACAGTCCAGCCTTTTGCTGCAGAAATCCGGGCGGTAATTGGCATCGCTTTGGTGTTACACACCTGAATGGCACCGTCCAGGCCGCTGGTTTTGGCGGCCTTTTTCAGCTCTGCGCCCAGCTCACCGGCCAGGGTTTTGATAACGGTTTTACCTTCGGCCTGCAGGGCGGGGATGTTGATCTGTTCGGCGACAGCAGGGGTAGCGAGTGCTGTCAGGGCGCAGAGTGCGCCCGTGGCCCATAGCTTGTTCATGGCTCTGTCCTGTGATGGAAAATATAAACCTCAACTCACGCTGGCAAGCCTAAAACCAGACCGCTAAATTAGCAATAGCTTATGTGAAAAGGAAGCGTCTGATCAGCCTGTGTATAAAATCGTTATTCAGTGCCTTTATGAGGGTTAAAGTTATGCAGGGTTACGGTGTGTAAAACTGTGCATGAGGTCTGCGTGACTGGCTATGAGTATTATATTTAAAGGCCTGTAGAGTTCTGTATGTTTTTTGATCAGTGCGTTATTTGGGTACTTTAGTACCCGGATCTATACGGCTTATTCCATGATATGCACAGAGTTATGCACAGGTTGTTTCTGTAAAGCCAGCCCCTGTCCCTGGTGCTGTTCTGACATTACATTCTAAAAAAATCCTCTGCCAGGGGCATTCTCGCGCCATGGATATTTAATGATAATGGCGGTCATTTTTACGCTGTATCTGGCTGTGGAACCGCTAAGGCCATCAGTCATCAGCAGTTCAGCCTGGATGAATATGGACGTGAGTACCCGAACATCGCCGACCCCGGCCCGTCATGGACGTTATTACTGGCGGGTTGTCAGCCGACTGCTGGCCGCCGGGCTGGGTGGCTATACCCTCACCGTCACGGCCTCAGTGTTGCTGGCGCTGATACTGCCGTTGCCGAAAAGCCAGGCGGTAATGACAATGTCATTACTGGGCTTTTTCAGCTGGAGCATGGCGATAATGTGGGTGTATGCCACTGCCTCGTTAGCGCGTGTCTGGCGGGTGTTACTGGCGCTGATTCTGCTGACCGGGCTGGCCAGTACTGCATTGCGGCTAACGGGGGCATAAACCATGGCACAGACATTACGACAGTCCATGTCCGGGCTGCATAGCTGGGTCGGGCTGGTATTCAGCTGGTTGCTGTTCTTTATGTTTCTCACCGGTACGGCAGGTTATTTTGATACCGAGCTGGACCGCTGGATGAAGCCGGAATTACCCGCCCCCAATGTGGAATCGGTCAGCCAGAACCTGGCTGTGGCCCAGCGTTATCTGCAACAGCAGGCCCCGGCCGCAGAACGCTGGCATATCCGGGTGCCAGGCAACCGGGATGCCGCCCATCTGCGGGTGTCCTGGCGTAATCCGCAAGCCGGTGAGCGCCGTCGTCATGGGGGCGGCCACTCAGCATTGCTGGATGGCCGTACCGGGGCGGTGCTGGAGGTACGCGATACCGGCGGCGGCCAGGCGCTGTATCGACTGCATTACCAGCTGGCGTATCTGCCACGCGGGGTGACAGTCTGGCTGATTGGGCTGTTTTCGCTTTTCATGCTGCTGGCCCTGCTGACTGGCATTGTGATTCACCGCAATATCTTTCGGGACCTGTTCACCTTCAGGCCTGGCCGCAAGCTGCGTTCCTGGCTGGATATGCATAACCTGATGAGCGTGATCAGCCTGCCGTTCCAGTTGATGATTACTTACAGCGGGCTGGTGTTCTTCCTGCTCAGCTATATGCCACTGATTGCGGTGGGCAGTTATGGCATGGGGCCAGGCAAAATGGATGCGCTGCTTGATGAACTGTTCCCCGACAGCCAGCTGGAGGTCGCGGGGCAGCCCGCCCAGCTAGCGCCATTGGTGCTGATGGCTGAGCAGACAGAGGCGCAGTGGGGGCCACAACAGCTACAGCGGTTGCTGGTGGAGTGGCCTGGCGATATCAATAGCCGGGTGTTTATGGACCGGGCTCAGGGGTCGGTACTGCGCCAGCGGGATGAGCTGATCTTTGCGGGTGCGAGCGGCCTGCTACTGACCGAACCGCAGGCGGAGATGTCGGGGCCGGTCAAAGTACACAGTGCATTGCTGGGGCTGCATGAGGGCAATTTTGCCGGGCCGCTACTGCGCTGGCTGTACTTTGGCTCCGGCTTGCTGGGCACCGGGATGATCGCCACCGGGCTGATTCTGTGGTCGGTAAAGCGGCGTGCCCGGCAGGCTCGACTGCCGCAGCCAGAGAGGGGCTTCCGGCTGGTGGAGGGGCTGAATATCGGCACCCTGGCAGGCTTGCCGATCGCCATCGCGGGTTATTTCTGGGCTAACCGGCTGTTGCCGCTGGAGCTGGAAAACCGTGCCCAGTGGGAGCTTCATAG
>JAIBDV010000255.1 GCA_024686055.1 Neptuniibacter sp. | reverse complement strand
TGCCAACCGCCAAAAAAGTGACTTACCATATCCAGCTCAAACGCGTTATCGAGCGCAAGCTGGTCATGGGTATCGCAGACGCAACCATGTCTGTGGATGGTCGTGAGATTTACAGCGCCAAAGACCTGCGTGTCGGCCTGTTTACCTCAACCGAAGATTTCTGATTCCGCTACTGCTTTGGCCAGCCTTCCGGCTGGCCATTGAGTATCCCGCGCGGAACCACCAGAATTTCAAGATTAATCTGATAAGTTAGAGAGGCATCTTATGCGACGTGTCGTTGTTACCGGTATGGGTATTGTGTCTTGCTTGGGCACAAACAAGGACTCGGTGCTTGAGTCACTGCAACTGGGTCGCTCCGGTATTAAATTCCAGGAGGACTACAAGGAGCGTGGCTTCCGTAGCCAGGTTGCCGGCAGCATCGATATCGACTTCGCTGAGAAGATCGATCGTAAACTGCTGCGCTTCATGGGTGATGCTGCGGCATACACCTACATCGCAATGAACGAAGCAATTGCAGACTCCGGCATGCCTGAAGATCAGGTTTCCAACGAGCGCACCGGCCTGATTGTAGGTTCCGGTGGTGCATCCGCTGCCAACATTGTTGAAGCGGCTGATATCGCTCGTGAGAAGGGCGTTAAACGCGTAGGTCCATACCGTGTTACCCGTACTATGGGTTCCACTGTATCGGCCTGTCTGGCAACACCGTTCAAAATTAAAGGCGTGAACTACTCCATTACCTCTGCCTGCGCCACCAGCGCACACTGCATCGGTAACGCTATGGAGCAGATTCAGCTGGGTAAACAGGACGTTGTCTTCGCCGGCGGCGGTGAAGAACTGCACTGGTCCCAGACAGCAATGTTTGATGCCATGGGCGCCCTGTCTACCAAGTACAACGATACGCCAGAAAAAGCGTCCCGCGCTTACGATGCCAACCGTGATGGTTTCACTATTGCTGGCGGTGCCGGTATCCTGGTGATCGAAGAACTGGAACATGCCAAAGCACGTGGCGCAAAAATCTATGCTGAACTGGTGGGCTACGGTGCCACATCCGACGGCTACGATATGGTTGCCCCGTCTGGCGAAGGCGCAATCCGTTGCATGAAGCAGGCGATGGCGACTGTTGATGGCGATATTGACTACATCAACTCCCACGGTACCTCCACCCCAGCGGGTGATATGCAGGAACTGCGGGCGATGAAAGAGACATTCGGTGCAGATATGCCACCGGTCAGCTCCACCAAGTCTCTATCTGGCCACTCACTGGGTGCTGCTGGCGTACAGGAAGCTGTTTACTGTCTGTTAATGCAGCAAAACAAGTTCATCTGTGCCTCTGCCAACATCGAAGAGCTGGACCCTGCCGCAGAAGGCATGCCAATCGTTCAGACACGTCAGGACGATGTCGAGCTCAAGCGCGTGATGTCCAACAGCTTCGGCTTCGGTGGCACCAACTCTACGCTGATATTCGAACAGTACGAAGGCTGATTACAGTTCAGGCCTCCGGCCTGACCTGCAGCACATTAAAACCGCGCAGTGCGCGGTTTTTTTATACCTGAAATTCCCGACCATCCCGCACCAATACAAAAAAGCCGCCCGGTGAAAGGCGGCTTCTGTCGCAGCGGCGCTGACAGCAAATTAATCAGCCGGGCGAATCATCAGTATTACCTGCCGTCGCACCCATCGCAGTCAGCATCCAGCCGACCGATTCCTCATGGATTTCATCCACGCTGCGCTCTGCCGTGGCAACCGCTTTACCAATCTGCAACGTCACCGTACCCGGGTATTTAACAAAACTTTTCCCCGGCCAATATTCACCGGCATCATGCACCACCGGCAGTACAGGAACACCACCCGATGCTGCCAGCATTGCCCCGCCTTTATTGAACTTGCCCAGCTTGCCAACTGGTACACGGGTACCCTGAGGGAAGATCAGTACCGGAATACCTTCTGCCAGCCGGCTTTTACCCTGTGTCAGTAACTGTTTGAGTGCGCCCCGTGCTTTGCTGCGATCCAGTGCGATCGGCTTCAACAGCCGCAAGCCCCAGCCAAAGAATGGGATTTTCAGCAGCTCCTGCTTCAGCACCGTGGTTTGCGGTCGAATCAGAGTCAGGAAAAACAGAGTTTCCCACTCGCTCTGGTGGTTAGCGATCACCACAAAAGCACCGCTTTGCGGAATATTTTCCCGCCCTTTTACCTCAACTTTGACGCCACAGCAGACCCGCAACCAGAAGATATAGAAATAGTTTACCGCACTGATCACCCGGAACCTGCCCCTATAACTCAACAGCGGCGCGATCAGCAGCGAGATCAGTGACCAGACAATCGTGGACAGGTAAAACCCAAGGTAATAGAGCGTCGCTCGCACATACAACAGTGCCGTTGGTTTCGGCTGGGTCATATCAGCCTCCGGTCACCGGTGGAAAAAACGCCACCTCATCGCCATCACACAGCACATGTCTGGCATCCACCATTTGCTGATTCACCGCCACCAGCAGGTTTGGTGCGCTCAGCACCTGCTGCCAGCGTGCATCGCGCTCGGCGATCAGCTGTTCAATCAACTGTGCTACTGTCTGTACCGACTCAGCCAGCTCGAAAGCTTCCTGATCCAGTCCTAGCGTTTCACGAAATCGGGCAAAATATACCAGCGTCAACATTTAGGCATCCTCCGCCAGCCAGTGGCCGCTTTTACCGCCTTTCTTTTCCAGCAGCTTCACGTCAGCAATCACCATGCCTTTATCCACGGCCTTACACATATCGTAGATTGTCAGGGCTGCGACCGAGGCTGCCGTCAGCGCCTCCATCTCCACCCCGGTCTGACCCGCCAGCTTACAGGTGGCTTCGATAACAACACAGCTGTTGGCTGGGTCTGGCGTCAGTTCGACCTTTACCTTGCTCAGCATCAGCGGGTGACACAGCGGAATCAGGTCACTGGTACGCTTGGCTGCCTGGATACCGGCGATGCGCGCTACCGCCAGCACATCACCTTTTTTATGCCCACCCTCAGTAATCAGCGTCAGGGTTTCGGGGAGCATCCGTACTTCGGCCCGCGCCGTTGCCTCGCGGCTGGTAATCGCTTTGTCCGATACATCCACCATATTGGCGTTGCCATCAGCATCCAGGTGAGTTAACTGGCTCATACGGTTTCCTGTTTCTGTTTATTCAGCACCGGATTCGCGTACATCTGGCGCATAATGTCCCGCGCACCGTCATCGGCACGTTCAAAACGTGCTTCAAAGGCAGCTTTCTGCTCGGCAGAAATGCCGTCCTGCTCACCGCAGGCCAGATGATTGGAAGGGTGTAGATAATAGTTACTGATGATCTGGCGGTCGATCTCGGCCGCCACCTGTTCCGGGCTATCAAATTCGCCTCGCAACGGCTCACCGTACGCCACATGGACATGGCCTTTGCTACCAACAATGCCGCGTACAATGCTGTCGAGGTCTTCAAACTGGGCTTTTTCGTAACCGCCTTCCGTCTGTTTCGCCGCCAGCTCGTTAGCCTTGAGGTAATCACAAGGATCAAATTCGTAGGAAATAGAGACCGGCACAATGTTCAACCGCTCAATCGCTTCGCTGAATGAACGCTGCTTACGCTGGGCCATATAGAACATCTTCAGAATTGCCGGGTCAGTCTGATCATTGCCATCTTTAGCCCGCCCTTCACGCTGGGCGATCCAGACACAGTGGCCATCCTGAATACTGTGATCGATATACTGTGACAACTGGGTCAGCGCCGTCATCATCTCCCGTGGACCTTTGGCCGAACGGTTAACGATAAAGCTCTTGTTCAAGCGCATGAGGTCCGAGACATAGTCTTTCTGCAGCAGGTTATCGCCAATCGCGATACGCGCGGTGTCCATCTCCATACGGAACCGGGTCCAGTTAACAAAAGCCGGGTCCATGGCAATATCGCGGTGGTTGGAAACAAACAGATAAGCTTCGTCGGGGTCAAGTTCATCAATACCGGAGCAGCTGAGCTTGGTGGTCGAGCGGGCGATCATCTTTTCCATGTAACCGCCAACCTTGGCCTGGAACTCACGCACACTGCTGAATTCGCCAAACTCCCGCGCCAGCCCCATCCGTACCATGGGCCGTAATGCCCAGCCCAGCCAGCCCGCCACAGCGGGGAACTGATACTGTGTCACTGCACTGATAAACTCCGGATTGAACAGCAGGCGGTTCAGTACCTGTGCTACTTCATCATCACGATAAGGGCGGATATCCTTGAACGGGTCCTGCTGAGCCATGAAGTCTGTACACCTGAAAACTGTAAAGTGACATTTTACCCCGTTAGCGCCACGATTTCAGCGCCAGCCCACCGTCAAACAGCGGGCCAGCATGACAGGAGTGTAATCTTTCTCAGCCCAGTAATTCCGACAGCGGGATAAAGTCCACCAGCTGCCCTTCATCAACACAGCTACGCGGTGGAATCAGTGCCAGCCCATTAGACCAGGACGCCGATGACAGCATACCCGAACTCTGGTTGGCAAAAGGCTGTAATACACCCTCTTCCAGCCGTACCCGCAGGTACTCCTGGCGGCCAATTTCACGGCTACGGGTGAAGCCTGCTGGCACTTTGATCATCAGCGGCGGCCGCCAGTTCATGCCCTGCTGCTTCAGCAGGCAGGGACGGGCAAACAGGCAAAAAGTAATCATCGCCGAGCCCGGATTACCCGGCAGGCCAAAAAACGGCACCTGGTTCACATGACCATAGGCCAGTGGTTTACCCGGCTTGAGGTTGATCCGCCACAGCGCCAGCGCACCCAGTTTCTCCACACAGCCCTTGATATGATCTTCTTCACCCACGGAGACACCACCGGTACTGATAATCAGATCGGCCTGTTCCGAAGCGCGCTGCAGGGCAGCTTCCGTCGCTGCAGGGGTATCATCAACCTGACCCAGGTCGATCACTTCCATCCCCAGCCCCTGCAGCAAACCCTGCAGCAGGAAACGGTTGGAGTTGTAGATCTGACCAGGGGCCAGTGGTGTACCGGGCTGAATCAGTTCATCACCGGTACAGAGCAACGCCACTTTCAGCCGTTTATACACCTGGATCTCGGCCAGTCCGACCGACGCC
>JAIBDV010000173.1 GCA_024686055.1 Neptuniibacter sp. | reverse complement strand
TGAACAGAGCGTTTCACGTTAGAGATAATCTGAATGAAACGAATGCTAATCAACGCAACTGAACCAGAAGAGTTGCGTGTAGCGCTGGTTGATGGCCAGCGCATGTATGATCTGGATATTGAGTCCTCTACTCGAGAACAGAAAAAAGCCAATATTTACAAAGGCAAAATCACCCGTATCGAACCCAGCCTCGAAGCTGCGTTCGTCGACTACGGCTCTGAACGTCATGGCTTTTTGCCTCTGAAAGAGATCTCTCGCGAGTACTTCCACCGCCAGCCAGAACGCGGTAACCGCCCCAATATTAAAGACGTGCTGCGTGAAGGCACCGAAGTGATTGTGCAGGTTGATAAGGAAGAGCGTGGCAACAAAGGTGCCGCACTGACGACCTTTATCAGCCTGGCCGGGCGATACCTTGTACTGATGCCAAATAACCCACGTGCCGGTGGTATCTCCCGCCGTATTGAAGGTGATGATCGCATCCAGCTCAAAGAAGCGCTGGCGGGCGTTAATATCCCGGACAAAATGGGTATTATCATCCGCACAGCCGGGGTCGGTCGCTCCAGCGAAGAGCTGCAGTGGGACCTCGATTACCTTGCTACCCTGTGGGAAGCCATTACCGCTGCATCAGACAAAAAAGCACCTTTCCTGATATACCAGGAAAGCAACGTGGTTATCCGTGCAATTCGCGACTACCTGCGTGCTGATATCGGCGAAGTACTGATTGATGACAACGATGTCTTCAATGAAGCGAAAAGCTTTGTTCAGCAGGTTATGCCAACCTATGAGCAGAAAATCCGCCTGTACAACGAAGCGACACCGCTGTTTAACCGCTTTCAGATCGAGTCACAGATTGAGACCGCATTTGAGCGCGAAGTGAAACTGCCATCCGGCGGTTCTATTGTCATCGACCCGACGGAAGCGCTGGTCTCCATCGATATTAACTCCGCCCGCGCAACTCGTGGCAGCGATATCGAAGAAACCGCACTCAATACTAACGTGGAAGCGGCCGATGAGATTGCTCGCCAGCTGCGCCTGCGTGATATTGGTGGCCTGATCGTTATCGATTTTATCGATATGACACCGATCAAAAACCAGCGTGAAGTTGAAAACCGCCTGCGCGATGCGCTCAAGCTGGATCGCGCACGTGTTCAGATGGGTCGGATTTCACGTTTTGGCCTGCTGGAAATGTCCCGTCAGCGCTTGCGTCCGTCACTGGCAGAAACCCGTGGCATCGTCTGCCCACGCTGTTCCGGCCAGGGCACTATCCGCGACACTGAATCACTGGCGTTGTCTATCCTGCGCCTGATTGAAGAAGAGTCCTCCAAAGAGCGCACGTCACAGATCCGCGCTATTTTGCCGGTCAGCGTTGCAACCTACCTGCTCAACGAAAAACGTGCCCCGGTACACTCTATCGAGCAGCGCCACGGTGTTACCGTGGTTATTGTGCCGAATCCAAATATGGAAACGCCACACTACGAAGTTGTCCGCCTGCGCGATGACAACTCTGTCGCCACCACCAATGACGCCAGCTATAACCTGCAGCCTGAAGCCGAGCCAGAACCGGTTGAAACAGCAACCATTGTGCCCGTTCAGCGCGAAGTCGCTGCCGTGAAAAGCCTGGCGCCCACCGCGCCTGCACCCCTGGAAACGCAAGCACCACCTCCAGCACCCGCTGCGGCACCGATGAAGCCCAAGACAGCTGCCCCTGCCCCAGTAGCTGAGGTAAAACCAGGCCTCTTTACACGGATTCTACGGGCACTGTTTGGTGACTCAAAACCAGAACCTGTAGAAGAAGAGAAAACGGAACAGAAACCGGCTCGTCAGGAGCGTCCTAACCGTAGTCGTGGTGAAAACCGGGATCGGGATCGTGACCGTGACCGGGACCGCAAGCGCAAACCACGCCCTCGCCGCCGTGACCGCGATGATGATCGCGATCGTCGTCGCTCAAATCGCGACTCTGATGAAATCATCACCATCAAACCGGAGCCGGACAAACCACTGGCGCCTGTTGCTGATAAGCCTGAACGTGAGCGCGAAGAGGGTCAGAAACCTCGCCGTCGTCGTCGTCGCCGTCGTGATGCTGAAGAGTCCACAACTGAAATCAGCCAGGACACTCAAAACAATCAGGCACCAGCACCACTGCAGCAGGAAACAGCAGTCGTACAGGATGAGCCAGCAGTCGTTACCGAGCCTGAAACAAGCAGCACGCAAAGTGAAGAGGAACAGGCGCTCAGCCGTAACCCTCGTCGCCGTGGCCGTCGCCGTCGTAGCGGTGGTGAACGTCAGGCTTTACGTACGGGAGAAGTCGTTGAGCATGCTATTACTGAAGCACCTGTGGCTGACGATTCCGTTGAGGTAACAGAAGACGCTCAGCCAATCGCTGATGCAGACACTGAAACAGCCCCACGTAAAAAAGGAAAGCGTCGTTCTGATCGCCGTAAAGGCGAAAAGACTACCCGCACCGAAGAGACCGAGACTGAAGCTCAAACAGAGCCTGCTACCCCGGTTGAACAGAGCGAAGAGCCTGCTGAAACCACGCCTGCTGAGCCAGCGACAGATGTAGCCAACGAAGCTGCCACCATCGCTATCGCTGCCGCGACCACTCAGGCCGCTGCTGACACGCCAGTGCGCATCATCACTGCACCCGTTGAAGCATCCACTAACGATACCGTTGAAACCGTTGTGGAAGCTGAAATCGCTGAAACTGCAGACACAGATGCAAATGCTCCTGTTGAAGCAACTGAAGCAGTTGAAGCAGTTGAAGCAGTTGAAGCAGTTGAAGCAGCTGACAGCAACGCAGAACAGGTAGCAACGCCTGAGGTGACTGAAGCTGTAGCACCTGAAGCGACAGAAGTCCCAGTGAATAACAGCGACGCTGTTGTCATCGCTGAGACTGATGCTCCGGCTGAAGCTAAACCCGCTCCTGTAGCTGAGGAAGCGCCTGTCGAGGCAGATGCTCAAACCGCGCCAGCGGAAGAAGCCGAAGCCCCAGCGGCGCAAGAGCCTGTCGCTGAAACTGCAGACGCACCAGTAGCAGAAACACCGGCAGACGCCGTTGTTGAAGATGCCACGGCAGAGTCTACAGTGGTAGCTGATGAAGCCGTGACTGAAGCTGCGCCAGAAGCAAAAGCAGAACCAGCGAAAGCTGATGCTGAGCCCGTGGTACCCGCAGCACCTCAGCCTGCTGAACCACGCCGTCGTCGCGCCAGCCGTGTTGCCAGCAATGACCCACGTGAAGTGCGTCGTCGCCAGCAGCGCGAACAGGCTGCTGCCGCTGCAGAGAAACAGGCGCAAGACAACGATTAAGTTGCCTGCGCCATTAAAAAGCCCCGCTATAGCACTATAGCGGGGCTTTTTCGTTCATACAGGAACAGATAAACTCAATATTCTGTCAACCGCCCCTGATAGCCACTCAGGTTAAAACCAAGTTTCTGACTCAAATCCCGCGCTTTAAGCTTCAGCTGCTTGCCTGTCTGGCTATCACGACGATTGCCAGCGAAGATCAGCCAGTTACCACTTTGGGTGGTACAGCCACGCACATCGGCAAACATATCCTTAAGCCGCGCCAGCGCATCGCCGCCCTGATGTTCACGCCAGCAATTCAATACCAGCCAGCCTCCAGGTTTTAACCGGCGCTGACAATGCGTCAGAAACTCATCGGATAACTGCTGCTCATCAAGCCCATCAGCACCGTAAATATCACTGAAGATAATATCGGACGTCTTCCCTTCATCTGAGGCCAGATACGCAAACGCGTCCATCGTATGCAGCTGTAACCGCTTACTGCGTGGAAACTGAAACATCCGGTAAGCGGCTTCAACAACCGCTGGGCGTAACTCTATAACCTGCTGTTTAAGCCCTGGATAGTGCGCATGCAGACAGCTGTTCAGCACCCCCGCTCCCAATCCCAGGCAAAGGCTCTGCTTTGGTTCACAAAACAAGAGTACGAGCAGCATGGCGCGACTGTACTCATGCTGCGGAATCAACGGGCCTGTTTTCAGCCAGCAACTCTGCTCATCGTTTCGACCGAATGCCAGATAGCGTTTAATACCATCTTCAAACACATGCACAGCACCAAACTCATCGTTCCCACGGTAGATCTCTTTACCCGGCAGGGCCATCGTAATACTCACTTCCCAATGTCAATCTGCAGCCCCTAAGGCCAGTCTATTTCAGCCCGGGGCTATATGTTTCCGTGTTATACCGCAAAACCATACAACACAAAACCCTGCCCACCAGAAACAAAAACGCAGCCCGAAGGCTGCGTTTAGTCTTGCTCAGAACGAAAACATCAGATCAGGCCAGAGCCCTTCATCATATCGGTGATCTCAGGCAGAATCGCCTCGTCATCGATCGTCGGTGGCATCTTGTACTCTTCGTTGGCCGCAATCTTACGCAGCACCGCACGCAGGATTTTACCCGAACGCGTCTTCGGCAAACGCTGAACAACAACCGCCCGACGGAAGCAGGCCAGCGCCCCCACCTGTTCGCGAACCATGGCCACCACTTCTTTTTCCAGCTGCGCTTCGTCGATTTCAACGCCCGCTTTAAGCACGATCAGACCGACCGGGATCTGCCCTTTCATCGTATCGTTAGCACCGATCACCGCACACTCAGCAACGGCCGCGTGGGACGACACCACCTCTTCCATTTCACCGGTCGACAGGCGGTGGCCAGACACGTTGATGACATCATCGGTACGACCGGTAATCACCACGTAGCCATCTTCATCGACATAACCACCATCACCGGTATGGTAATACCCTTCAAAGGCGGTCAGGTAGCTATCAACATAGCGTTGAGGCTGGTTCCAGATATCCCAGGCAACCCCCGGTGGCATTGGCAACGTCACCACAATGTTACCGGTTTCACCCGCGCCCACTTCGGTGCCTTCACCATCAACCACCCGAATATCGTAGCCCGGTACAGCCTTGTTGGTGGACCCCAGACGCGCTTCGGATGGATCAGGCCAACCCATCATCGGCGAGCTCATCGGCCAGCCTGTTTCAGTCTGCCACCAGTGATCGACCACCGGCACTTCCAGCAATTCACTGAGCCAGCCATAGGTCGAGGAATCGAGTTTTTCACCGGCCACAAACACCCATTTCAGGCTGCTGAGGTCGTAGTTTTTCGACAGACCCCCTTCCGGGTCTTCTTTGCGGATTGCCCGGAACGCCGTTGGCGCACAGAACATGGAATTCACTTTGTATTCTTCGATAATACGCCAGAATACGCCCGCATCCGGGCAACGAATCGGCTTGCCCTCAAAGAAGATCGCGCTACAGCCGCTCATCAATGGGCCATAAACAATCAGCGAGTGGCCCACCACCCAACCAATGTCGGATGCGCCCCACCAGACATCACCGGGCTGCATGCCGTAGATGTTTTGCACGGCATAGCTCAATGCCACCGCATGGCCGCCGTTATCCCGGACAATCCCTTTTGGCGCACCGGTAGTGCCAGAGGTGTACAGCACGTACAGCGGGTCATCACCACGTACAGGCACTGGCTCTGTTACCGGCTCAACGCCCTGCTGGCAGGCATACCAGTCCAGATCGCGGCCTTCGGTCATGTCAGCGGTCAGCATTGGACGCTGGCATACCACCACATTGCCCGGCTTGTGCTCAGCCATATCAATCGCTTTATCAACCAGTGGTTTGTAGGCGATCTGTTTTTCAAACTCAACCCCGCAGGACGCGGTTAGGATCACTTTCGGCGTAGCATCGTCGATGCGCACCGCCAGCTCGGTCGCCGCGAAGCCACCAAATACCACCGAATGGGGCGCACCCAGTCGAGCACAGGCCAGCATGGCAACCGCGGCTTCCGGGATCATCGGCATGTAGATAACAACACGGTCGCCCTTTTCAACGCCCATATTGCGCAGCGCACCGGCAAATACCGTAACCTGGCTATGCAGTTCGTTAAAGGTGATCGCTTTTTTAGTATCGGTAACCGGGGAATCGTAATACAGCGCAACCTGCTCACCACGGCCCTGTTCCAGCTGCCAGTCCAGTGCCAGGTAACTGGTGTTCAGTTCGCCGTCGGCGTACCACTTATAGGTGCCGTGATCGGTTTTTTCGAGGATGGATTCAGGCTTTTTAAACCACTTGATGCGCTCTACCTGACCGGCCCAGTAACCTTCCGGGTTCTCTGTGGCCGCTTTGTACTCTTCGTTGTAACTCATGGTTTCACCGTTATTGTTTTTATCTGGGAATCAGTAAGACAACACCGGGGCCAGGTCGCAGCGGACCCGGTATGTATGATCAGCGCACCGGGCAGACACCGATGCACTGGATGCCTGACGTCCCTGTCAGGCATGGGGAAGACGCTGTGATCAGCTGTCTTTGTAAAGGTTGATCAGGCTGGAGAAATCCAGACCGCCATTGCCTTTGGCTTTGTGCAGGCTAAACAGAGAACGTGCAGCCGAGCCCATCGGCACAGAAGATGCGCTCTGCTGGCTCAGGTCCATCGCCAGACCCAGATCCTTGTACATCAGATCTACCTGGAAACCACCCTGGTAGTTATTAGACGCCGGTA
>JAIBDV010000099.1 GCA_024686055.1 Neptuniibacter sp. | reverse complement strand
TATTGATTGTTCATTTTCAAATATAAAACATTACAGCTTATCTGTGATTGATATGTGGCTGGCGTTAACGTACTGCGACAATCGGTCGCATCACGCTGCATCGGCCACTGACTTAGACTACGCCCACTTTTGTATCAGTAAGTTCTAATGGAAGAGGTGAGGCATGAGGTTTCGTAAGCAGGCACTGGTGATTGCAACAGGGATGGCGATGGCCGCGACAGCACAGGCGGGCTCCCCTTTGATGCTGCCAGCGATGGTGGTGGATGTCACCGTGCAGGGCTTGCGCCCGGACACTGAGCATCAGTTACTGACGGCGATCAAAGCCTCGCCGACCCCGGATGCCGGTGAGCTGCTGCGCAGTATCAATGGTGTGGCGGCGGTACGTAAAGGTGGCCGGGCACTGGACCTGCTGATTCGTGGTCAGTCGGAAACTCAGCTCAATGTGTTACTTGATGGCGGTTACCTGCACGGTGGCTGTCCGAACCGGATGGACCCGCCCAGTTCCTATGCCTCGATTGACAGCTACGACAGCGTGACGGTGATCAAGGGTAATCGCACCGTGCGCTTTGGCGGCGGTGGCTCCGGTGGCACGGTGCTGTTTGAACGTGAATGGCCTGAATTTGAAGCCGATAAAGCGGTGCAGGGTGAAGTCTCAGCCAGCTATATCGAAAACGGCGAGCGGGCACAGCTGGGTGCGGATGTGGCCGCCGGTGGTGAGCAGGGCTATGTACGTTACCTGGGCCACCTGACTGACAGTGATAACTATGAAGATGGTGATGGTAATGCCGTGCGCTCCAGCTTTGAAAGTGCCAGCCATACCCTGATAGGCGGCATTACACTGGGTGAAAACACCCGGCTGGAAGCCAGCTATGAGCAGACCCGTGATGAAGATGTACTCTTTCCTGGTGCTGGGATGGACAGCCCTTATGCCGATGCGGATAACTATCGAGTACGGCTGAACCATGAGTTCGGCGGCACGGTGATGCAGAGCATGGAAGCGGAGCTGTACCGCTCTGAAGTGGCGCACAATATGGACAACTTCAGCCTGCGGCCGGTGGCGGCGGGTAAAAGCCCGATGGAAGCGCCTTCTACGTCCGATACCGATGGCTTGCGGTTGACGTTTGCAGCCCAGGCGGCGGAGATTGACTGGACCTTTGGTGCTGATCTGCAGCGCAATCAGCGCGATGCCGATCGTTCCATGGTAATGAACGGCAATCGTAAGTTGACCGGTATTCTCTGGCCCGCAGTTGAGATTGAGCAGCTGGGGCTGTTTGTTGAGGGCTACCAGCAGCTCAGCGACGTGGACCAGCTCGGTGCCGGGCTGCGCTATGACCGCATCAGTGCCCGTGCAGACCGCGCCCGTGAGGTGGTGCCAGCCGGGCCGGTGACGGGGAAAACGCCGGAAGATCTCTACGGTGTCAGTGCCGATGTAGACGATGAGCACAATATCGGTGGCTTTATCAGCTGGCGGCATAACCTGAATGCGCAGTATGTGGTTGAAAGCAGCTTCTCCCGTTCAGTCCGTACGGCGGATGCAACGGAGCGCTTCCTGGGCAATAACATGTGGCTGGGTAACCCGCAGCTGGACCCGGAAAAACACCATCAGTTTGAACTGGCGCTGGAATCCAGCGGCAAGCAGCTGAACTGGCGTGCCAGTGGCTGGTATAACGATGTCAGTGATTTTATTCTGCGTCAGAAGCAGGGCATGGTGACCCGTTACCGCAATGTAGATGCGACTTTGTACGGGGCAGAGCTGTCGGCCTCACTGATGGTGAACGAGCAGCTGAGCCTGACTACCGCGCTGGCCTGGCTGGAAGGTGAGAACGACACCGATAACCAGCCACTGGATCAGATCGCGCCGCTGAGCCTGACCAGCACGCTGGACTACAGCTACGGTAATGGCAATGTGGGGGTGGAATGGATTCTGGCGGACCGCCAGAATGATGTCTGCCTGAGCAGCAGTGCCTGCGGTGGGCTCGATACCCGCCAGACACCGGGCTATGGCGTAGTTAATCTGTACAGTGAGCATCGTTTTGCCGGTGGTGTAACGGTGGCGGCAGGCATTGATAACCTGCTGGACAAGGCTTACAGCAGCCATGAAAGTGTCAATGATGTGTTTGACCCTGAGCCGGTTCAGGTGGCAGAGCCGGGCCGCAGTGGCTGGGTGCGTTTGACTGCTGCTTTCTAGGCGTTCGCCAGGTTACAAAAAACCGGACTGCTTTTTTCGCTGTCCGGTTTTTTTGTGTCTGACTCTGGTTCCCACAGTCCCCGTGACATGTAGCAGCTCGCTCCGCGAGCGTCTGGTTCATAGCGCTGATCCATGACGCCCGCGGAGCGGTCTGCTACAACGTGTCCCGTGGGTACGAGTAATAGAGCTTCCCGGTGGGGACACCGGTCCCACATAATGCGCCTGCAGAACGTAATAGGGCTTCTTGGTGAGACACCGGTCCCACACAACAGGCAGACACGAAAAACCCTGCACAGGGCAGGGCTCTCGTCGTCTTTTGTGGCGTTTAACGCCCGCCGGCGCAGTCTGATCGCTTAGTGATCAAACTTGGCAGCAGTGTAGATAGCAAATGCTTTTTCCCACACTGCGCCAACTTCACCGTTACCGACTGGCTTGCCGTCGATAGAGGTAACCGGTGCAATTTCTTTGGAGGAGCTGGTGACCCAGATCTCGTCCGCATTGTGCACTTCGTCCATAGTGATGTTGCGCTCTTCAATCTCCAGCGTGCCGTCGGCTTTGATGCTGTCGATGATGATGCGACGGGTGATGCCTGGCAGGATCTGGTTGTCCTGGATTGGCGTGATCACCTTGCCATCTTTAACGATGAAGGCGTTGCTGGAAGAGGCTTCAGTCAGCACGTTGTCTGCGTTGTACAGCAGAATCTCGCCGTGACCTTCAATATGACCTTCCTGGAAGTGGATAACGTTGCCCAGCAGTGCTGTGGACTTGATGTGGCAGCGTTTCCAGCGCAGATCTTCTGTGGTGTTTACAGAGGTCGTTTTAACCGCATTACGGTCAACCGGAGCCGGGTCTTTGATCGCGAAACAGAACGCGAAGATGGTCGGCTCAACGTTTTCCGGGTACGCATGGAAACGTTTGGTGTCGGTACCACGGGAGATGTGAACGTACACACCCAGGTTGTGGTTTATGTCACTGTTGCGGGCAACCAGATCATCCAGCAGCTCTTTCCATTCAGCAACAGATTTATTGTTCTGAATTTCGATAGCCGCCAGACCAGCGATCATGCGCTCGATGTGTGGCACCAGGCCAACAGAACGACCGTTGTAGTACGGGATCACTTCGTAGATACCGTCACCAAACAGGAAACCACGGTCCAGTGGGGAAATGCGGGCTTCTTCCAGCGGCGTGTAGCTGCCGTTCAGGTAAGCGATGCTCATAATAAAACCAACCTCATACTTATTGTTACTTTCGTTGCTGGCTAACCAGGTCCCTGTTGGATGGGAACGGTTTATAGCTGAACTGGGGTTCCAGCGGCTCAGTCTATAAGCCAGTGTATGTCAGCACGGATATTTTTCCGTGTTCTGCACTGCCAGCGGTCAAGAACGCTAATATCGTGATAAAGCGGATTGTTTGCAATAGCCGTGTAAACAAAACAGGATTCCCCTGTTTTGCTATGTTTGTCAGGATTTTATTCTTCTAGATACTATAAAACAGAAGAATAGCCTTTATTCGGGTCGCTCTAAAGTTGTAGAACATCCAGTATCAGGCCGGTTATTCAGCCAGTACGACTTCGCGGCCGCTGTCAGCCAGCAGGCGGGGCAGAATGCGATCGTCATCCAGTCGCCAGCTGCAGCAGAATCCCAGCTCAGGGATTGTCTGATCGGTGGTCAGGCGGACCAGCTCACCCGATGCCAGTTGTTGCTGTATCAGCGGAGCGGGGAGCAGGGCGATGCCGACGCCCTGGCAGGTCAGGGCAATCAGATTGGCAACGGAGCTACAGGTATGGATTACCTCCGGCTGCTCACGCAGGCTGCTGAACAGTTGTCGCAGGTAGTGCCAGGGCCGGGTATCACGGGGAAAGCTGAGCAGGGGGTACTGGCTCAGGTCGGCAGTGCTGCTGATCTGTTCCGGGCTGACCAGTGCCGGGCTGGCTACCCAGTATTGCGGGTAGCTGCACAATGGCTCGATAACCAGCTCCGGGCTGGCCTGGGACTGAGTGACCATCAGGGCGAGATCAAGCTGGTGGTTCTGCAGCTGTGCAACCAGCGCCGGGGTGACATCGCAGGTCAGTTCAAACGACATCAGCGGGTATTGCTGACGCCAGTGCTGTAATAAAGGTGCCAGCCACAGGTATGCCAGGGTGTCAGTGATACCGATTCGCAGGCTGCCGCGTTGTGGCGTGCCTTGCTGGATCTGCTCACGCATTTCCTGACTGATCGCCAGTAGCTTCTCGGCATAGGGCAGCAGCTGGGTGCCGCGAGCGGTCAGTCGGGTGCCACTTTTATCCCGCACAAATAACTGTACGCCCAGATCATCCTCCAGCGCCACAATACGAGCTGATACCGCTGGCTGAGTGGCATGCAGCTGCTGCGCGGCGGCATGAAAGCTGCCAAGCCGGGCGACTTTCACAAAGGTAGTCAGGTTTCGCAGGCGCATGGGAGTCTCGTAAAGACAGAGTTATGGCGCTCTTATCGCACGAAATTGCTACGGCATGCAACTGCGGCTGCAGGCCATGAACATAAGGAACTTTCGTGCAGGAGGGATAAGCAGAGGTCTGTTTCAAACCGTATGAAATAAGCTGCAGCCTCGGGCTTCACCGGCTGCAGCTGTATTCTGGATCAATCAACGTCGGTTGGCGAGCGTCGATCTTACGGCAGGGTTATCTGGCTGGAGTGACCTCAGCTTCCACTGTTTTCTGGTTACGTTGCTGTTTTGATGTCATATACAACCAGCAGAAGCCGATGAGACCGGCGGCCAGCGAAGCAAACAGAATGCCCGTTTTGGCCATCAGCAG
The DNA here is from genome assembly GCA_024686055.1 of Neptuniibacter sp. Classification (GTDB taxonomy): domain Bacteria; phylum Pseudomonadota; class Gammaproteobacteria; order Pseudomonadales; family Balneatricaceae; genus Marinobacterium_C. Next base: position 3,898 of record JAIBDV010000099.1, on the reverse strand, counting down.
ATCCTGGGGATGGTGTACAAAGCCCAGTTCGGCGATAAATATCGACATGGTAAAGCCGATGCCACCCATAAAGGCGACGCCAATAATATGGTTCATGGTCAGGCCTTTGGGCAGGTCACAGATGCCTGCTTTCAGCGCCATCCAGACAAAGCCGGCAATCCCCAGCAGTTTCCCTAGCACCAGACCCAGGCCGATTCCCATTACCACCGGGTGTAGCATGGTATTGCCAAGGTTAGACCAGTCGATCGGCACGCCCGCGTTTGCCAGCGCAAAGATTGGAATGACGAGATAGGCCGAAGGCAGGTGCAGCTTGCTTTCCAGCGTCTGCGCCGGGGCCTGTACCAGGCTGACGCCGTTGCCCAGTGCCTGTACGCGGGCACGCAGGGTATCGTTGACGATGATATTTTCATCCTTTCTGAACGCCTCTTCAATTTTGTCCACACTGGTGTGGATTAGCGAGAGGAAACGTTTGGGGTCGTACTTGGGCTTCATCGGAATGATAAAGGCCAGAATCACCCCCGCCAGCGTGGCGTGGATACCGCTTTTCAGCATCGCAACCCAGAGGAATAAACCGATAATCAGGTATGGAAGCAGGCGGCGTACACCCCACAGATTCAGGAAAATCAGTGTTACGGTAAACAGTGCCACCAGCCCCAGTGCTGCCATGTTAATGGTTTCGGTATAAAACAGTGCTATCACCACCACGGCGCCCAGATCATCAACAATGGCCAGCGCAACCAGAAAGGTCAGCAGGCTTGTGGGTACCCGGTTACCCAGCAGCGCGAGTGCGCCCAGGGCAAAGGCGATATCCGTTGCCATCGGAATGCCCCAGCCATCGGCTGTATGGCCATCCGGGTTGATGGAGAAATAGATCAATGCAGGCACCAGCATTCCGCCAACGGCGGCAATAATGGGTAAGAGTGCCTGTTTGACATTTGCCAGCTCGCCAACCAGCAGCTCACGCTTCAGCTCCAGCCCGACCACCAGAAAGAAAATAGCCATCAGGCCATCATTGATCCAGTGGTGAAGAGATTTGGATAGCTGGAAGCCTTCCAGGCCGATGGTCAGATACTGCTGAAGAAAGTGATGATAGGCATCTGCAAGGCTGGTGTTGGCGATAATAAGTGCCGCTACGGCAAATAGCATCAGCAGAATACCACTGGTAGTCTGCCGATGAATAAACTCCTCAACGGGGGAAAGTACTTTGTCAAAAGCCCGTTCCCACGGTGCTGTGTGTTCTTTTCCTGAGAGCCTGGTTTTCTGTCTCATAATAATTTTCCTTTGATCTCTCCGGGCTGTAAATAAAATCGCCCAAACGCTTCCTGATGTACCCGCCAGCCCAGTATACAGAGTGGAATGGGCGGGTACGTATACAGCGGAGAGCTTGCCGCATTTTTTTTTACGGGCAAGGGTACTGAGTGCGTACAGCCCGGAATGTCCGGGAGGCCTTATTTGAATCAGCAGGGCTTGCTGCGCTGTTTACTTGCTCGAGAATGCGAGCGATGACTTCGGCGTTGATAGTATCGTCAGGCAGGCAGAAGCCGGCATAAAAGGTTGCGGGAGCCGGGTCTCTGGCGCTGCCGATACGGGTTTCAAAAGCGCGCTTGAAAAAACCTGAATCTTGTTCCCCTCGCTGTGTGCCTTCCAGCTTGCTGATAATCTCGCTGTCGGTTACTTGCGCTCCGGCAAGAAACCCTTCGATGTACGCTTTATTGACGGCATCATTGCTGTCCGCAGCAGAGAGTGATGCTGCACTCAGGCTGCAGATCAGTACGATCAGATGTGGTAACCGTTTCATGACATTCTCCCATCCATTGTGTGATTTCATTCTCCGTTCTGAGCAATCAGACTTGATAACTCTGCTCAGAAAAATTGTTGTCATCAGTGTCCGCCTGATTGTATGAAGCTGACGAATTAATCTCTGACGATCGATATCCCATACATTGATGTGGCTGACCTTGCGCTCGGGGCGCAATGACTTGTGGTACTGATGGAGCTCGACGTTGCCCTGTGTCAGTCGACCGCTGGAGGTACGTTCTCCCAGCAGGTTGACCATGCCAGTGTAGGATAAAGGGCTGATATCGCCCAATAAACGTTGGTTAATGCTGCGCAAATGATTCTCGAATTGACAGCATATACCTGCCGCCCAGGTCCAGTGACCACTGTTATGAACGCGGGGGCGATCTCGTTAACCATTAACTGATTACCCACAACGAAGCACTTGGTAGACAGCACTTCCCGTTCGTGGTGCTTCATGGCCTCAGGTTTTCTGGTTATCAGGGCTTATTATCAAACGTCATCGATATAGATAAAAATTGATATTTGTTATGCTTTGTATAGGTTTTTATCTATATAAGAGGTTGTTATGGCACGCCTGCATGCTCGCATTGGTACCTTGCGTCAGCTGGAACTTTTACTGGCCGTCTATAAGGAGGGGTCGATTACAGGGGCTTCAAAAGCGCTGTTCCTGACTCAGCCAACGGTGTCGATGCAGCTGAAGAAGCTTGCCGAGGCGGTAGGTACGCCGTTGTATGAACAGCTGGGGCGCAAACTGATTTTTACCCAGACCGGGCTGGAAGTGGTCAGAACAGCCCGTGAAATTATGGCAAGCATTGGCCAGCTGGAGATGCGGCTGGCGGATATGCAGGGGCTGAAAGCGGGTACTTTACGACTGGCTGTGGTGACAACAGCCAAGTATTCCATCCCTCACCTGCTGGGTGAGTTTCTGCAGCATTACCCGCAGATTGATATTGATTTCAAGGTGGGCAATCGTGAGCAGATCATCGACCGCATGGCAGAGGGGGAAGATGATTTTTATGTGTTCAGCCACCCACCGCAGCACAATGATCTTAACCTGCACGAGTTCCTGCCCAACCCGCTGGTGGCCATTGCACAAGAGGGGCACCCGCTCTCCACAGAGAAAAACATTTCATTGCAGACGTTTGCTGACGAACCCTTTCTGATCAGGGAGCTCGGTTCCGGTACCCGCCATGCCATTGAACGGCACTTTGAACAGCTGGGCGTTGAACCGAATGTCCGGATGACTATCGAGAGTAATGAAGCGATCAAACATGCTGTGATGTCCGGGCTGGGTGTCAGTATTCTGTCCAGTCATACGCTGGCCTTTGGCGGTAGCAGCGGACTGGCCCGGCTTGATGTTGAGCACCTGCCAGTGACCACCCAGTGGTATCTGGCGAGTCTGAAGGCCCGCCAACCATCCATTGTGGCGCGTACCTTCCTTGATTATGTGGAAGCCTGTGGCAGGCAGAGTATGATTGCCCACCTGGATCTGTAGCGGTCGCTAAACCTGGATATCTATGGATTGTTGCTGCTCTACTTCCAGTGCGTTCTGCAGCCCGATCAGTATTTCCAGCAGTGGCCTGTCCTGTCCTTTCTCCGGGCGCAGCGCGGAGTGTTCTTCTACCCGCTCCAGCAGGTTAAAGGGTTCATTATTTGCGCTTGCCTCAAAGTCGCTTCCCCCTGGCATGGCTGGGTATTGTTGTTGACTTGAAATGGCGTAAAGCCCCACCATCTGGTGGATATCAATGGTGCCCTCCTTAAACAGGCTGGCGGCAAGCCCCATCACCTCTCTCGGCGTCACTGCTGTCAGGTCCGGCCCCACGTTGGTTACCTGAGTTTTCTGGGTAGCGACGACTTTGGCAGTGCTGGCAGGGGCAGTCTGTTCTGCCTCGCTGGTTGCCGCCCGAGCGGCTGCCGGGCAAGACGCGGTGCGTATCTGTGTATAGCCTGTGGTGGCTGTCTGGCCGACTGAGTTCATGGAGCCTCCTGAATATTCCTTTATACGGGGTTGATCAACAGGCCTTATCAGGCATATGTGCCCTGGCCGGGCCTGTTATCCGGGCGCTGTTTACACCGGCTTGGTGGCTACAATAAAGCC
>JAIBDV010000032.1 GCA_024686055.1 Neptuniibacter sp. | reverse complement strand
GTAGACATGGCTGACCTCCCTTTATATTGTTTCAGCGTCAGGCGCTGCGCAATTGCTGGGTCTCATTGGGCACTTGCTGCATCGCCATGACCAGTCGTGTGCGGTTTTCTATATTCAGCTTACGCAAGATACTGGACATGTGAGACTTGATCGTGTGCTCGGTGACGCTCATTTCACTGGCGATCTGTTTATTACGCAGGCCACCGCGTACCCATTGCAGTACATTGCGCTCCTGATTCGACAGGCGGCGTAAGGCATAGGTGAAATAGGCCGTTTCACGGTTTTGCGCACGGCTGTCCGGGTCTTCCACGGGTCGCCAGTAGCCCCCTTTCGCCACTTTCTGCAGCGCTTCGAGCAATTGTTCCATAGGGGCATTTTTACTGATAACACCGTTCACACCATTGAACATGGCGCGGCGGACGAAGGCTGGATCAGCCCCGGAGGAGGTCAGTAAAATTGGCACATTGTGATCATGGGCAATGGTTTTTAGCAGTGTAAAGCTGTCCAGCCCTTCAAGAGTGGCATCAACCACCAGTAAACGCAGGCTGGTGTTGCGCAGTAACGCCTGCTGTAGCGTTGTGATACAGCCCAGTCCGATGACGTTCTGGCCCATGCCTGCAGCGGCCAGTGCCAGCTGAAATCCCTGTCGGTAGAGGGGCGAGCTGTCAGCAATGATAATGTGAGCCTGAGAGGTCATCAGCCTGCCCTCCCTATGCCAGTTCGCGCTGTAGTCGGGCGCGTTCCTGTTCAGTGTATTGCACCACGCCCACCGGGATATGATCGTTAATGGCGTCACTCACCTGGCGAGCATCATCCGTGCTAAAGCCACCGCACAGCTCGATCAGCTGCACGCCTTTGGTAATCATTTCCTGGGCAACCAGCATCGCTTCGTCAACGTTGCTGACACCGGAGATCGACATATGAAAATTTTCGGAGGCGATACGTGCATGATGCTTAAAGAACTCAAGATCAGCAGCTTTGACGATAAATCCGTAACGTTGTAATGGCATCTGGGGCTCCGGGTAGCACTGTTTTTTGTTTTTGTTACCCGAATTAAACGCTTCTTTGGGCGGCTTGCTTAGGGCCAGTATTTTCAGCCTTGTAGTGCCAAAGAGTGAATGTTAAACAATGGCTGTCCATAGACAGCCGGTTCTGAACATGCCAGCCACCCTGCTAGACGTGGCGTTTAGCGTTGCGGCATCAAGGCAAACAACCCTTGTTTTAACGCCCCTGCCCGTGTGGTTAACAGAGCCACCAGGATCAGGCCACAGCCGATAAACTGCATCTGAGTCATGGTTTCGCCATACCAGAAAGCTGCCAGCAATGCGGTCCAGATCGGTTCCAGCACCATAATAATAGCGCTATGGCTGGCCGGGGCCATACCCTGGGCCCGGGTTTGCAGGAAGAAACGCCAGGCGGTGGCGATCAAGACACTGGCGGCAAACCAGCCCCAGATGGCCGATGGCTGCACATCAGGAGTCCCTTCTACCATCAGCCCCAGCGGCAGTGCGACGCAACCGACAACGGTTAACTGCACGGCGGTTAATGCGATGGGAGAGGTTTTCGCTGCCGCCCGGCTATTGAGGGTGAAGTAAAAAGCGAAAATAAAGGCGGCGGTTAAAAAACTGTACTCACCCAGCCCCAGTTTAAATTCGCTGTCCAGCGACAGGCAGGCCAGGCCACCGGCAGCAATGGGCAGGGCCAGCCAGGTGGTGGCTGGCGCCCGGTCACCGAGTAACAAGGCAAAAATCGGTACCAGCACGACACCTAAACTGGTCAGGAACGCGCCGACCCCCAGATGGTGTGCATGGGCCAGGCCCAGTATCCAGAATACCAGTGCAACACTGAATACCAGCCCGACCAGGGCGGTGCGTAACAGCCCACGGCGGTCTAGTTGACGTAACTGACGGTGGCCAATGACGCCCACCACAATGCCAGCCAGCAGAAAGCGCAGGCCTATAAAAAAGATCGGTGTCAGCCCGACCAGGGCTTCACTGGAAAAGATCCAGCCCGCAGCGGCCAGCAGAGTAACCCAGACCAGTAGCAGGTCTGCTTTAAGGTGATTCGAGAGTACCAACCTGATACATCCTTATGTTGGAATAGTGTGACAGGGTCGGGATTTTACGCTGGAATTGAGAGGGATGCTGCAGTACTTGCGGGTAGATATCGTTGATGGGGGGCGGCTGGCCACTGAGTGTGGCCAGCCGGGTGAGGCCTGAATGATCAGTCCTGTTTGAATTCTTCTTCGTGCAGCCATGCTGCGTGCTTGGGCGCTTTTTTAGTACGAGACCACTCTTCCAGCATTGCCGGGGCAACTTCTTTCAGTTGCTTCATCTGTGCATCCGTACCTTTCACCCAGGTCAGCTCCAGCCGGTGGCCGTTTGGATCAAAGAAGTAGATCGAACGGATAATACCGTGCTCCGTTGGACCCAGGACACTGATACCTTTCGCTTCGATCTCAGCCTTGGCGGACATCAGTGCGGCTTCGTCTTCTACCTGGAAGGCGATGTGCTGCACCCATTCCGGGGTGTTGCGATCGCGGTCCATCGGGGTTTTGGTAGGTAGCTCAAAAAACGCGAGGATATTCCCGTTGCCAGCATCCAGGAACAGGTGCATGTAAGGATCGGGCTCTTTGGTCGAGGGCACCAGATCTTCGGCGATCGCCACCAGGAACTCCATATTCAAGACGTCCTGATAGAATTCCACGGTCTCTTTGGCATCGTTACAGCGGTAAGCGACATGGTGGATCTGTTTGATGTTGATCATCGTCATCTCTCGTTATTGTTGGCAGCATGCTCGGTGTCTGAGCAGTAATGCCGCCATCATAGTAACGCTGGTTACTAATGTCAAAGCTGTTCTCGCGGCCCTATACCCTTTATTATTCAAATAGATATGCTCACTCTTTCGTGAGTAGAAACAGTTTATGTTCAGCATGTCAGGAGTGCGTATGACTGATAAGCAAGCCGGTGATGAGTCAAAAGCGTTGGTACTGGAAGAGTTTTTTCCTTACCGGCTGTCTGTGCTGGCTCAGGATGTCAGTGAGTCAGTGGCTGAGATCTACACCGGAAAATTCAAACTTAAACGCGCAGAGTGGCGTGTTGTTGCAGCCCTTGGCCAGCATCAGCCGATGTCTGCCAAGGCAATTACCGCTCATACCTGTATGGAAAAAATGCCGGTCAGCCGGGCGATTACTGTTCTGAAAGACCGCGGTCTGGTGGTTCAGGCAGTGGATGACCGGGATCGCCGTTACTCTCAGCTGAGCCTGACCGAGAGTGGCATGGCGTTGTACAACGAGATTGTGCCCTGGGTGCTGGGCCGTGAGCAGGCGCTGCTGGATGAGTTTGATAGCCAGGAACGGGCGCTGATTGAGTCTCTGTTTGAGCGGCTGCATCGCCGGGTAGACACACTGAAAGCGGGCGACGACTGAAGTCTTTGACGTTAAGCTTCCCTTCGCAGGTCGGCTACTGGTAATAGAATAACAACGCAACGGAGTTTATATGCACCAGGATATTTCACTGCCCGCGCTGGTTGATGCCAGCCTGACATTAGAGGGCCGCGTCGCCCTGTTAACGTTTCAACGCCATGATATTCGTAATGCCCTGACCGGCAGTGCGCTGGTGGATGACATTCTGGCGACGGTTGACTGGTGTAACCGGACCCCTCAGGTGAGCGTACTGGTGATGACCGGCGATGGCAGTGCGTTTTCTGCTGGCGGTAATATCAAAGAGATGCAGCTGCGCGACGGTGAGCATCAGGACGGGCCCTTTGGCGGGGATGTATACCAGGTGCAACAGAAATACCGTGAAGGGATTCAGCGTATGCCGCTGGCGGTATACAACGCTGAGGTGCCGGTGATTGCGGCGATCAACGGCCCGGCGATTGGGGCCGGGTTTGACCTGACCTGCATGTGCGATCTGCGTATTGGCTCCAGCCGTGCCCTGCTGGGCGAAACTTTTGTCAATCTGGGACTGATTCCCGGTGACGGAGGTGCCTGGTTCCTGCAGCGGTTGATTGGCTATCAGAAAGCGGCGGAGTTAACCCTCACCGGGCGCACCATTGATGCCCGTGAAGCACTGGAGCTGGGTATCCTGCTGGAAGTGACTGAACCGGAACAGCTGCTGGCCCGGGCGATGGAGATGGCCCAGCGGATGGCGACCAAACCGCCTCAGGCGCTGCGAATGACCAAGCGCCTGCTCAAGGCGGCTCAGCGTCAGGAGCTACCTGATTTTCTGGATACTTGCGCTCTGATGCAGGGAGTTTGTCACAATACTGAAGACCATAGTGAAGCTGTGAATGCCTTTGTTGAGAAGCGTCCAGGTCACTTCAAGGGGTGCTGATCCAGTCATGGCGAAACCTGGAAAGAAAGGCCCGGCGACAACCGTAGATATTTACTGTACCCGTTGCCGGACGCAGCTGTATAAGTATCGTAAGGGCGGGAAAGGATCGCTGGTGAAGTGCTTTAAAGAGCGCATCACCGTGGACTATACCCAGCAACCCTGTACCTGCCCCGGTTGCGAACAGGCTTTTGCCAGAGAAACGTTAATCCGGGGAACCCCGGCCTTCAAGATGATTGGCGGCAAGGTTTTTATGAAATAGAGGGTTAAACCTGCCCTATTCGGTCAGGTAGACACCTTTATTACTGGCTCGCCTTACGTTGATCCGGGGGCCTGATCATCCCGAGTGATTTCTTAATCCACAGCCCGCCCCGCTCAAACCGGGCCAGGTACATTGGCAGATCAAAGTGATGGTCAGCCCGCATCTGTATCTGGCCGTTGCCTGCCGGCAATGTCATAGTCTCCATTGCACTGACAATGGCTGACCGGTCTTCACTTCCCGTCTCGGTAATGGCTTTGGCGAACAGGTGGACCAGATCGTAATGGGATTTGGCCGCATAGGTTGCAACATCCTCTGGATAGCGCCGTGCAAAGGCCCCGCTGAAGGCCCGGGCACGGGGCTCCGAGGTGTCGCTGAAAAAATGTAACACGGTATAGATGCCCTCAAGCTCATCGTTACGCAGGGCAAACAGGTAGTTTTCATCGGCGGCGAATGCGAGTGTCTGGTAGCTGCTGCTGACCCCCATCGTGTAGGCCTGACGTAAAAAAGCAAAGCCATCGCTACCTGGTAAAATTAACATCAGATTGTCGGTTTTCGCCGCCTGAATACGGCGAATGACGTCACTAAAGTCCGGCCGACCAAAAGAGGTAAACTCTTTTCCGACCACTTCACCACCCGCGGCAGCGACAGCACGCTCAATGGCCGCCGCCATTTTATGGGGCCAGATATAGTCATAACCGAAGATATAAAACCGCTTACCTGACTCTTTGCTCAGCAGGGGGACAACAGGGTCGATACTGTGTGCCGGGATGGCACTGTAACTCACCAGCCAGGGGCTGAAGTGGCCACCTTCATAGTCGATACCGTACAGCAGCGGCACTTCAAACTGCTCTGAAACGGTTAACATCGCCTCACGAGCAGTACTGCTGACAGGGCCCATCAGCGCCAGTACTTTTTCAGCAGAGATCAGTTCGCGGGCATAACTGACAGACAGTTCGGATTCTGTCTTGTTGTCTCGAACAATCAGCTCGACCAGACGGCCATTCAATACCCCCCCTGCTTTGTTGATTTCTTCAACCGCCAGCTGAGCGCCCTGCTTTGCTGCATGGCCGTAGATGCTGTAGTCACCACTGAGCGGTAAAACGACGCCAATTTTCACAGGAGTGTTATCCTGACGGTCGCAACCGGTAAGCAGTAGAGTAAATAAAGACAATATGGCACAGAGCACTTTTAACAAGATCATCTCCTGACGCTGGCATTCATGCGCTTTTCACCACCGGGTGGGTGAGTACAAAGGCGATGCCATCAGCATTATAGCGATTGTATCCTCTGCCGAGGGGGGAGGCGTGTGAAATCGGCAGGATGTTTGTAATTTTTGCGTAACGTCGCACAGCTTTATTGCATTTGTAATCACTGGCGTTGAATTATGGTGCTCAGACCTCAGGTTCCAGTATTTTCTGAGCCTCAGCCTCTGCGATTTCTACCCGGTTTCGGCCACCTCTTTTAGCGCGATAGAGGGCAGAGTCTGACCGGCTGACCAGGCTGTGCATGTTCTCATCATCACGCAGTACGGCAACCCCGATACTGACCGTAATATGTTGAACGGTTTGAAAGCTATGGTTTTCAATTGCGGCACGTACCGATTGAGCAAAGTCTGTTATCTGCTCCAGGGTCTGTTCCGGACAGATCAACATAAATTCCTCTCCGCCCCAGCGGCCAACCCGGCACTGATTGCTCAGGTGCTGAGTCAGTACGCGAGCAATCGCCACCAGGGTATCATCCCCTACCTGGTGTCCCCAGGTATCGTTGACCGCTTTAAAGTGATCAATATCAAGCAGTGCGATGCTGATGGGTAACCCTGCAGTACGACAGCGCCTCGTTTCCTCGGCCAGAGTCTGGTCCAGCTTGGCGCGGTTATACAAACCTGTCAGGGCATCTGTGCTGGCAAAACGCTCCAGCTGATGGTTTTGTAGCTCCAGCTGATGGTTCTGATCTTCCAGTTGCTCTTTGACCCGGTTCAGCTCATAGAGCGCACTGCTGGCAACCCTGTTGGCCGCGGCCAGTCGGCGATTCCAGTACAGCATAAACAGTACCAGGCCTGAGGCGGCCAGCAGTATTTCAATTAGTAACGTATAATCAAATCCTTTGTCATAACGCACCGAGACCCAGCGATTGTAGATGCGGGTCTTCTCTGGCTGATTTAACGTATCGAGGGCTTTTTGAAAGATTGTGTTTAGCAGCGGCTCGTCGTTTCGGGTTGCAATTGAGGGGGCTGAATTATAGTCGAGTTTTGCCGATATTTTGATGTCCAGCAGACCATCCTGCTGAATGGCATAGCCGATCGACAGGGTTGAATCAATATAGCCATAGGCCTGACCCCGGCGCACCATATTCAGGCCCTGGTATACATTGTCCACTTCCACAATATTGATGTCGGGATATTTATGGCGCAGTATTTCAATGACTGCAAAGCTGCGAATGGCAACAAAGGTCTGATCTAACACTTGTTCTATATTTTCAATAAAGACTTTATCATTGGTCGTTGCTACCACGTATGGAAATGTCAGATAGGGCCGGGTAAAGTTCATATAGGCTTTACGCGCAGGTAACTCTCTGGCCATTGATAACAGATCACAGCGGCGCTCACGCATTGCCTGTAAGGAGTCTGCCCAGGACTTCGTTGGGTATAGCTCGATACGAATGCCTAGCCGACGAGTCAGGACAGCAAAGTAATCCGCTGCGAGCCCCTCATGGGCGCCCTGAGCATTAATCCGCTCATAGGGCATCCAGCCTGGATCGACACAGAGCTTTAATGGCCCTTTCTTTTGCAGATATCCAAGCTCACTTGCTTCAAGCCAGTTGCTGCGAGACAGGCTGAAGGCGTCGTTTGGACTCGCCAGCGTATCGGCCTGACTATAGCCGCAATGGAGGAAGGCTACCCATAGCAGAGCGGGAAGCAGATTGCTCAGTTTCATGTGCCAGTTCAATCCTGAAGGCGATAAAATTTTCAGCAGATTATTGTTAGTTTGCCAGGGGGTGTCAATTTAAACCCTGTGCGATATTGCATAAACATTCATTTAAGTAACAACCGTATCTGGCAAGGTGACTGGAATCACGGACGTTACTTAACTATCTGGTAGGGTTCGCTTGCTGGCTGGATACTCAAGTAATTCATTTGACTCCCCTTCCTGTAAATAGGCGCTCTCTGCTGGAACGAAGATATCAATACAAACACCCTGATTTGCGCTGATGGTAATTTCACCACCAATATGTTCAACCCGCTCACGGATACTGATGAGCCCAAAACCGCCACCGCCTTTACTGGGTGATGAACCTTTAGTAAATCCGACTCCGTCATCCTGGATACGCAGTCTGACCCCGTCTGTTTCATCTGTCAGCTGCAGTAATACCCAGGTACCACTGGCATATTTCAGGACATTAGTCAGCCCTTCCTGCGCAATTCGGTACAGGTTTACCATTGTTTCTTTTCGTAAAGGCTGATGCTGGTCGATATTGATTTCCACTGCGTAATCAAGGTTTTCCAGCTGAGGAATAATGGCAATCATTGGCAGGCTGCCTGCCAGCCCGAAATGCTGCATCTCTTCGCTTGATCGTAGCATGCCGATGCGATTATAAATGGCATCGTACATCAGATTAACAATGTCCAGGGTGGTATTCAGCGCCCGTGATTTGAAGTTTATTTCAGTATGTTCTTCACGAATGAAATAGACATTCGCTTTGAGCGCCGCTAGAAGCTGGCCAATATCATCGTGCAGATCATTACTTAAACGCAGCCGTTCTTTCTCTTCAGTCTGAATCAGATGATGCAGAATACGGCGCTTATCTTCATTGTTTCTACGCAGCAGTGCTTCCTGCTCCTGCAAGTTGCGTACGATATTGATGATCTGGTGGCCGATATCATTAAACTCTGTGATATGGGTCTGTTTCCAGAAGGTATGCCGATTGAGGTGGGCGCGCCGTACAAAACTCATCAACGATTGAAGCTGGCTATCTAATGAGCGTGACAGTGCCAATGAGATAATAAAAACCATGACGATTGCCACTAGCCCACCGTAGATATAGATATCGAACAGCTCCATGCGCAAACGGGTAATTGAGGTGTCTGCTGATTCAATACGAAGCACCAGCTCTTTACCAAAAACAGTGTTTCCCTGGGTATATGTGGGAGGATTTTGATAAGGGGCGACGAATCGCGGCGCAGGAGCAGTTTTAACCGGAAAGCGCAATGAACTCAGTGACTGTTGCTGATGGAGGATGTCGATACTGTGAATGTTATCTTTGGTATCGATTATGCGGTTCAGCAAGTAAGTGTTATCACTCAGCTTGATACCACCGATCAGCTGACCAATAATTTTTCCGGAACCATGCACATTAAGTGGCGTAGAGAACACACCAAGTTTCTGACCATCAATTTCAATAATTTTCCAGCCATAATTATCCAGACCACCGCTGCTTTGAAAAAGAGAGGTGCAATCAACATTTCTCAGGTTGGTAAAGTAACCAGCGAAGAAGAAGCATTTATCACTGGCAGGAAAGGAGACCGCAAGGAAATCATAACGAGTGCGTTCATAATCTTCCTCCCAGGCTGACAGTGCGCTCAGAAAATGGGCCTTATCCCCGCCGTGGAATGAACTGACCAGGCTCTCGTTTGAGCGAATGGTCAGGAAATTCTCTTCCACCAGGTCAAGATAAACGGACAGGTCTTTTTCGTAGCGGCTGGCCAGGCTGGAGATATAAACGTCTACCTGCTTACTAACGATGCTGCGGGTATCCTGATACGCCGTTATCATAAATACCGATAGCGACAGCAGAATAGACAACGACAGTACGATAAAAGTAACTGTCTTGAATTTCAGGCTGGCATTCATCCAGGTATCAGTTCGATGGCTTATTAGAGTAGCGGAATGCGAAACGCTCGATACGCTCGATCTCACTCGTGGGCATTTTGTCATCCAGTACGGTAAAGTCACCGGAGAATATCAACGGGACATTTTTACCTTCCAGGTCACGTTTGATTGCCTCAGCCATTGAGACGCCATTCCCATCGTTCATACGCATCAGTACTACCTGTAAATTTCCCTTTTTCAGCTCGGCGATTTCTTCCGCACCCCCACCCCAGCCATTGACAATAATATCCTGGCGGCCCAGCTCTGCCAGTGCATCGACGGTGCCCAGTGCTGTGTCGGTTGAGGTGGCGTAGATATAACGTACATCTGGATTCTCGGTCACAATTTTTTTCGCGGCGGCATAGCCACCCGGGCGACTTGAATCCGTATAGTAGCTGGACGTTAACTGATGATACTGACCGATGTCCTGGATATAAGTCAGGCCGCGCATATCACTGATAAAGCCTTTGCTGCGGAACACAACACCATAGGGTGAGCCTTCAGGCATCCGTTTTTGCTGGTATCGGGCCAGTATCTTTGCCCCTTCTGCATGATCGAAGCCAATATACATAAATGGCTGATCATCCCCCCACTCCTTAATCGGTGTGGTGATATTTTGCAGGATGACTTTGATATCCGTACCACGAATCAGCCGTTCTACTACCGCTCGCTGGCGTGCTGAGTCTAATGTGTAGACCAGGTAATCAGGCTTCCAGCGCAGCATCTTTTCGATCTGCTGGACCTGTACAGACACTTCAGTGTTGGGTTTGGTATAGCTTGTGCGGATTTCGTAAGGAATCGCCAGTTCATCCATCCGTAACTGGAAAGATTTCACACTGCGGGGCCAGTAATTGGAAAACTGGTGTGAGGGATAGATGATGCCAACTTTGATCTTATCTACTTTGCGGTCGATTTTGACTGCACTTTGACGGACAGTTTCGACCAGCTCAGTAGAGGCCTTCTGTTGATCAGGGTGTGCGGCATAGTACTCGTCATACTTCCAGTAATCAGCCAGTTTGCTGGCGAATGTGTTGCCGGTGGTCGCAAACAGCAGCATGGCGAGAAGTAAGCGGATGGTCATAGCCGGTATTCCTTAGCGAGCAGCTGGATCAGGGCTGGCGATTATACCTGAAATATCCATTCAATAAATGCCGTTGTGAAGGCAGGGTTCGGCCGTGCGGCTTGGCAGGCTTCGCTATTTCAGGACGTGTTTTTTGATTACCTTAAGCTGAATTATGATGCCTTTAAGATCAACGCTGATAATTACGCATAAAAAAAGGCACCCGAAGGTGCCTGTAAAAACCAGAGATACTCAATGCCGGATTAGAGGCACCTGTATGTAATCTGTTTAGCTTGGGAAGGCGAACTGAACACCTTCACGCACTCCACTGGATGGCCAGCGCTGGGTGATGGTTTTACGCTTGGTGTAGAAGCGCACGGAATCCGGGCCGTAGGCGTGCAGATCACCAAACAGTGAACGTTTCCAGCCACCGAAGCTGTGGTATGCCACTGGCACTGGCAGCGGTACGTTAATACCGACCATGCCGACTTCGATATTGTCTGCAAAGAAGCGCGCTGCTTCACCGTCACGGGTGAAAATGCAGGTGCCATTGCCGTACTCGTGATCGTTAATCATCTGCATCGCTTCGTCCATGCTGTTAGCACGCACAATCTGCAGTACTGGGCCGAAGATCTCCTGAACATAGCTGTCCATCTCCGTCGTGACCCGGTCGATCAGTGTTGCACCGACGAAGAAACCGTTTTCATGACCAGCGACGTCAGGGTTGCGACCATCTACAACCAGCTCAGCGCCCTGCTCAACGGCACTGGCGATAAAGCCGTTCACTTTCTCTTTATGGGCAGCGGTGATTACCGGGCCAAAGTCGTTGCTGCTGTCGTTGTATGCACCAACGCGCAGTGGCTTCATCGCTTCTTTCAGTTTAGCAACCAGTGCATCGGCGGCCTGGTCACCCACGGCAACCGCAACAGACAGCGCCATGCAACGCTCGCCAGAGGAGCCAAAGGCCGCGCCCAGCAGCTGGTTTACGGCATTGTCCATATCGGCATCAGGCATCACGATGGCGTGGTTTTTAGCGCCGCCCAGTGCCTGACAACGTTTACCATTGGCATTCGCCGTCGCGTAGATATATTCCGCAATCGGTGTGGAGCCAACAAAGCTGACCGCTTTAACGCGCTTATCTGTCAGCAGCACATCGACTGCTTCTTTATCGCCGTTGACCACGTTCAGCACGCCTGGTGGCAGGCCCGCTTCCTGTGCCAGCTGGGCAACAAACAGCGTAGAGCTTGGGTCACGCTCGGAGGGTTTCAGGATGAAGGTATTACCGCAGGCAATCGCCATCGGGAACATCCACATCGGTACCATTGTCGGGAAGTTGAACGGTGTAATACCGGCCACAACGCCCAGTGGCTGAAAATCGCTCCAGCTGTCGATGTCCGGGCCTACGTTTTTGCTGTACTCGCCTTTGAGCAGCTCAGGTACACCACAGGCATACTCAACGTTCTCAATACCGCGCTGCAGCTCGCCCGCTGCATCATGGGAGATTTTACCGTGCTCTTCACCGACCAGGCGGCAGATCTCATCCGCATTCTCTTCCAGCAGCTGCTTGAAGCGGAACATCACCCGTGCCCGTTTGATCGGTGGCGTATTGCGCCATGCCGGGTATGCGGCCTGAGCGGCAGCAATCGCCTGCTCAACAGTGGCAACGGATGCCAGGGCAACCTCTTTGCTCACTTCACCGGTGGATGGGTTGTATACCGGCTGGGTACGCGCTGCATCGGTCAGCATTTCGCCGTTAATCAGATGGCCTACTGTTGTCATTATTCTAAACCTCAATCAGAAATCCGGGCGTACTGCCCTTAGCTTAATTCCGCGATGGACTCGCCCAGTGCATTGATCAGACGATCCATCTCATCTGTTTCCACGGTAAACGGCAGACCCAGCTGAATAGTGTCGCCGCCGTAGCGCACGTAAAAACCTTTCTTCCAGCAACTCATGGCGATCTGGTAAGGCCGCAATGCAGGCTCACCCGGGGCGGACTCAATGGTTAACGCACCGGCCAGGCCATAGTTACGAATATCCGTGACATACTGGCTGCCTTTAAGGCTGTGCAGCAGTTCCTCAAACTTCGGTGCCATGCTGCTGACCCGGCTCACCAGCTGATCTTTTTCCAGCAGGTCCAGCGCTGCCAGGCCTGCTGCACAGGCAACCGGATGGGCTGAATAGGTGTAACCGTGTGGCAGCTCGAGCATGTAATCCTTGCCGCCGGTATCCATGAAGGTATCGTAGATTTCCTGCTTGGCAACCAGCGCACCCATCGGTATTGCACCGTTGGTCATCTGCTTGGCGATGGTCATCATGTCCGGCACCACACCAAAAGCCTCAGCCCCGGTGTTTGCGCCCATGCGGCCGAAACCACAGATCACTTCGTCAAAAATCAGCAGGATATTGTGTTTGTCACAAATGTCTCGCAGACGCTGCAGGTAGCCCACCGGTGGTGGAATAACCCCGGCGGAGCCCGCCAGTGGTTCAACAATGACCGCCGCGATATTAGACGCATCATGCAGGGCAACCAGCTGCTCCAGCTCATCGGCCAGGTAAGCGCCTTCAGTTGGCATCCCTTTAACGAAGGTATTTTGTGGCAGCATGGTGTGCGGCAGATGCGAGGCTTCAATGCCTTCGCCATACAGCACCCGGTTAGCGCCAATACCGCCGACGCTGATGCCACCAAAGTTAACCCCGTGATAACCCTTGATCCGGCCAATCAGGCGGGTTTTGCTGGCCATGCCTTTTTTGCGCCAGTAGGCACGGGCAACTTTCAGTGCCGTTTCCACGGATTCCGAACCGGAGCCAGTAAAAAATACCCGGTTCAGCCCTTCGGGCATAAACTCGGTGATCCGGTGCGCCAGTTTAAAGGCGTCAGGATGGCCAAACTGGAACGCCGGGGCGTAGTCCAGTTCTTTAATCTGACGGCTG
>JAIBDV010000033.1 GCA_024686055.1 Neptuniibacter sp. | reverse complement strand
GGCAAACAGGCAAAAAGTAATCATCGCCGAGCCCGGATTACCCGGCAGGCCAAAAAACGGCACCTGGTTCACATGACCATAGGCCAGCGGTTTACCCGGCTTGAGGTTGATCCGCCACAGCGCCAGTGCGCCCAGCTTCTCAACACAACCCTTGATATGATCCTCTTCGCCCACTGACACGCCACCGGTACTGATGATCAGATCTGCCTGCTCCGAAGCGCGCTGCAACGCCGCTTCGGTCGCGGCAGGCGTGTCATCCACCTGACCGAGGTCGATCACCTCCATACCCAGCCCCTGCAACAATCCCTGCAGCAGAAAACGGTTGGAGTTATAGATCTGTCCGGGAGCCAGTGGTGTACCGGGCTGAATCAGTTCATCACCGGTACAGAGCAACGCCACTTTCAGCCGTTTATGCACCTGGATCTCGGCCAGTCCGACCGACGCCAGCACGCCAAGGTCAGCCGCCTGCAACCGACTGCCCTGGACCAGTACCGGCTTGCCCTGCTGCACATCCTGCCCTCGGGGGCGAATGTTCTGCTGCACCTTGACCTCAGCCGGTAACCAGACCCGGTCACCTTCGGCACGGGCCTGCTCCTGCATGATCACCGCATCCGCTCCGGCGGGAATTTCTGCGCCGGTAAAAATTCGTGCTGCCGTGCCCGGCTGTAATGCCACCGGGGCGCTGCCAGCAGCAATACGCTGGCTGACCGGCAGGCAGGTTTCCTGATCCGATTGCAGGTCTGCCCGGCAGACCGCATAGCCATCCATCGCACTGTTGGCGGCCGGTGGGACATCTACCGCCGCTAACGGTGTCTGGGCCAGCACCCGGCCCAGTGCCGCCAGCACTGGCACCGTCTCCAGCTGATCAGTGGCCCGGGTGGCATCCAGCAGACGCGCCAGCGCCTCGTCCACCGGCATCAACGGCTGCCGGGCTGGCTGTTTCAGCGCATCACAGTCGCAACCGCTCATATCAGCGCCTCTTTACGCTCCGCAGCAAAACGCTTGAGCAGGCCAACAAAGTTACAGGGCCCCTGGCGGGAGTCGAGCTGTTCGTTCAGGATACGGTCCCAGCCAGTACGGCAGGCCCCGTTAGAGCCTGGCAGGCAGAAAATCACTGTGCCATTGGCCATACCGCCCAGGGCACGGGACTGCACCGTCGAGGTGCCAATCTCTTCGTATGAGAGCTGACGGAACAGCTCGCCAAAGCCTTCAATCTGCTTATCAAACAGCGGCGCCATCGCTTCCGGCGTGGAATCACGGGCATAAAAGCCGGTGCCACCGGTACTGATCACCGCTTCAATCTCCGGGTCAGCAATCCAGCCCGACACTACCGCACGCATCTGATAGATGTCGTCTTTGACAATGGTACGCGTCACCAGGTTATGCCCTGCACTCTGCACCCGCTCCACCAGCAGATCACCCGAGGTATCATTTTCCGGGGTGCGAGTATCAGACACAGTGAGCACAGCGATATTTACCGGGTTCAGTTCAGCAACAGTCATGGGAGTTCCTTTAGTCCAGTGGGCAGCATGGATGGCGCACCGTTACCGGTGTCCATCGGTCAGGCAGGTTACCGGCAGCTTAGCCGCCGGTCATATTCATAAAGCGGACGACCTGAGGTTCATCATCGTCCAGGTCAAACCAGTGACGCTCAGGTTTGAGATCCATTGAATCAATCAGCGCCTGGCGCAGCCGTTCGGTATCGCCCGGGTGTGCACGTAAAACGGCTTTGAGATCAACAGAATGCTCATTACCCAGACACAACAGTAAACGGCCTTCTACCGTTACCCGCACCCGGTTACAGTCGCCACAGAAATTGTGGCTATGGGGCGAGATAAAACCAACCCGGCTGTCGCTATCATTCATGCGGAAGTAGGTTGAGGGGCCAGCTGTTTTTTCCGTGGTACGCACCAGCGGGTGGCGCTGCTCAATCAACCGGCGTACTTCATCACTGGAACAATACGCTTCAGCGCGGTCGTGAGAGGTAATATTACCCAGCGGCATCTCTTCGATAAAACTGATATCGATGCCCATGTCGCGGGCATAGTCCACCAGATCCAGTACTTCGTCATCATTGCGGCCTTTCATCACCACCGCATTGAGCTTGATCCGCTCAAAGCCGGCCGCCACCGCCGCATCAATTCCTCGCAACACCTGATCCAGCTTGCCGATCCGGGTCATCGCTTTAAAGCGATCGGCTCGCAGGCTGTCCAGGCTGATGTTCAGTCGCTTCACCCCGGCGTCGCGCAGTTCGCTGGCCATCGTCGACAACTGGGAACCATTGGTGGTGATCACCAGTTCAGCGTCGAGCTGACCCAGCTGACGAATCAGCCCTGTCACGCCCTTACGGACCAGGGGTTCACCGCCAGTCAGGCGGATTTTCTTTACCCCCAGTGAGGTGAAAGCCTGGGCAAGCTGGTAGATCTCTTCCAGGGTCAGCACCCGCTCGCGGGGTAAAAAGGTCATTTTCTCGCTCATGCAGTACACACAGCGAAAATCACACCGGTCAGTCACCGACAGGCGGATATAATCTACACGGCGGCCGAACTTATCGATGAGCACGTCCTGGGCTACGTCCGGATTCTTAATCTCAGTCATCGGCTTCTGTCTGTTAAAGTAAGATTGTGTTTATAGTCTACGCCGGAACCCATTGTGTTGATGCGGATCAGGCATAATGAACGATTATTCAATCAGGAATTTTTTTCAGCATGTACCTTGCGCTCAAACACCTGCACCTGACTGCCGTCGCCCTGAGTTTTACCCTGTTCGCCCTGCGTGCTTTCTGGATGCTGCGCGAAAGCCCACAACTCCAGCAACGCTGGGTAAAGATTGTGCCCCATATTATCGACACGGTGTTACTCGTTAGCGCCCTGTCACTTGCCTGGATGCTCCAGCAGTATCCCTTTGTTGATAGCTGGCTGACCGCCAAAGTGCTGGCGCTGCTGGCCTACATCGGGCTGGGCACCGTGGCCCTGAAACGCGGTCGTACCCGCAAAATCCGTATAATGGCGCTGGCCGGTGCGGTACTGAGCGCCGCCTACATCGTTAGCGTCGCACTCAGCCACCAGCCCTTCCCCGGCTTAAGCTGAGGTCTGATAAAGACGTCGCACCGCCTGAGACAGCTCGGTACGCCAGGGCCGCTGGCGAATCCCGAAAGTGTGCAACAACTTGCGACACACCAGGATCGAGCTGCTCGGGCGCTGTGCTTCGGTGGGGTAATCAGCAGACGCGACTGCTTTGAGCATTACCGACTGATAGCGCTCATCATACTGCCGCGCTTCTTCGATAATGGCTTCGGAAAAGGCAAACAGGGTTGAGATTTCCGCGCCGCTGTAGTGGTAAGTCCCCCAGGCATCCGCGCCGTTGTGCAACTGCTGAATCACTGCCAGCAGCACCCGCGCCAGATCCAGTGCTGAAGTTGGACAGCCACGACGATCATCCACCGCCAGCAGAGGCTGTTCATTCAGCCCACGTTGAAGCGTGGAGCGCACATAGTTGGTGCAACACTCACTGAACAGCCAGCTGGTGCGCAAAATCAGGTGGCGTGGCAGCAGCTGGCGCAGAATCTCTTCCGCTTCCCATTTGCTGGCCCCATACACACCCAGCGGCGCGCCTTCATCCTGCTCGGTATAACCACTGGCATAGTGGCCATCGAACACATAGTCAGACGACAGGTGCAGCATCGGCACGCCAAACTCACCACAGGCCTGGGCCAGGTTTTCCACCCCGTCACGGTTTACCTGGAAGCAACGCTGTGACTCCAGCTCAGCCTTATCCACATCGTTAAAACCGGCGGTATTAATCAGATAATCCGGCAGATACTCGCCCAGCTTCACCTGCACCGCGCGGGCGTCAGTAATATCCAGCTGCGCCTGAGCCAGCGAGATCAGCTCAAACGATGACTGCTCAGCCACCAGTTCCTGCAGCGCCTGTCCGACCTGGCCTTCAGCACCGGTAACCAGAATTTTGATAGGCTGACCAAACATCGTATTCCTCACTTTCTCAACTCATCTACACCGCTAAAATAGACGGTGAAACCTGTTGTACCAACATATCTGGATGGGATGAAAAAGCAAGCAGGATAGCGTTATAGCTGAGGGTTATCAGAGGGATAGCACAATAAAAAACGGCCGCATAAGCGGCCGTTTTTCGGTTCCTGCTGCTGATAAATCAGAACGGAATATCATCGTCAAAATCATCAAACCCGGCCGCTGGCGGCTGAGCGGCAGGCGCCTGAGCCGGGGCCTGCTGTGGTGCAGCCTGTGGAGCGGGCTGCTGGTAACTCTGCTGCGGTGCCTGTTGTGGCGCCTGCTGCTGGTAGCCACCTTGCTGTTGAGGAGCCTGCTGCTGTGGCTGCTGGTAGCCGCCCTGCTGCTGCGGAGCCTGCTGCTGTGGCTGGCTGTAACCGCCGCCCTGCTGCTGGTAGCCACCGCCATCACCACCACGACTGTCGAGCATCTGCATTTCTGCGGCCACAATCTCGGTCGTGTAACGGTCCTGACCGCTCTGGTCCTGCCATTTACGGGTGCGCAGGGAGCCTTCCACATACACCTTGGAACCCTTGCGCAGGTACTCACCGGCAATTTCAGCCAGACGGTTGAAAAACACAACTCGGTGCCATTCGGTCCGCTCGTTCTGCTGGCC
Organism: Neptuniibacter sp.; assembly: GCA_024686055.1. Taxonomy (GTDB): domain Bacteria; phylum Pseudomonadota; class Gammaproteobacteria; order Pseudomonadales; family Balneatricaceae; genus Marinobacterium_C. The sequence goes on along the minus strand of JAIBDV010000033.1, from coordinate 8,803 downwards.
CGTCTGCTTGTCTTTCCAGCTTTCACTGGTTGCGATTGTAACGTTGGTAACCGCGCCACCCGAAGGCATGTAGCGCACTTCCGGGTCACCGCCCAGATTACCGACAATAATTACTTTGTTAACACCGCGCGCCATTGCACTCTCCGGTCTGGTTCAGCTGCCTGTGCAGCCAGGTTGTTGCTTAATCTGACCCATAAGCATATCACAGCCATCGTCATTCGCCGACATAGAGCCGCCTGACGGAACCCTTTATAATGCTTCTTTTTTACCCAACTCAGGGCAACCGATGGATAAGATTCTGGTACGCGGTGCACGCACCCATAACCTGAAAAATGTGGACCTGGATATCCCGCGCGACAAACTGGTCGTGATCACGGGTCTATCAGGTTCGGGCAAGTCTTCGCTGGCTTTTGATACGCTATACGCCGAGGGTCAGCGCCGCTATGTGGAGTCTCTTTCCACCTATGCCCGCCAGTTTTTGTCCATGATGGAAAAACCGGATGTAGACCACATCGAGGGGCTTTCCCCAGCCATTTCCATCGAACAGAAGTCAACCTCGCACAACCCCCGCTCCACGGTAGGCACCATTACCGAGATTTATGACTACCTGCGACTGCTGTTTGCCCGTGCAGGCGAGCCCCGTTGCCCCGATCATGATCTGCCACTGGCCGCCCAGACTATCAGCCAGATGGTTGATCAGGTCATGGCGCTGGCGGAAGGCAGCAAGCTGATGTTGCTGGCCCCGGTGGTACAGGGCCGCAAAGGTGAACACCTGCATACGCTGCACGAATTACAGAGTCAGGGCTTTGTCCGCGCCCGGATCAACGGCATTATTGTCGATCTCGATAGCGCCCCGGAGCTGGATAAAAACAAGAAACATAATATTGAAGTAGTCGTTGACCGCTTTAAGGTCCGCGATGATCTGCAGACCCGGCTGGCCGAATCCTTCGAAACAGCGATCAACCTCACCGATGGTATCGCCCGCATCGCCTGGATGGAGGGCGACCATGAAGACCTGGTGTTCTCAGCCCGCTTTGCCTGTCCCAGCTGTGGCCATAGCATCCAGGAACTTGAGCCCCGCCTGTTCTCATTTAACAATCCACACGGGGCCTGCCCAAGCTGTGATGGACTGGGTATTCGCCAGTACTTTGACCCGGGCAAGGTGGTTCATGATGCCAGCCTGACTCTGTCAGAGGGCGCAATCCGGGGCTGGGACCGACGCAGCCTGTACTATTTTCAGCAACTCAAAGCGGTGGCCGAACATTTCGGCTTCGACATTGATACGCCATTTACGCAGCTGCAGAAAAAACACCAGCAGGCGATTCTGCAAGGCACAGGCAACGATGCTGTCACCTTTAATTACCTCAATGATCGTGGCGATATTATCCGTAAATCGCACCCGTTCGAGGGGGTTTTGAATAATCTTGAGCGCCGTTATCGGGAAACCGAATCGGATATGGTGCGTGAAGATCTGGCCAAGTATCTCAATATGCAGCCCTGCCCGTCCTGTGAAGGCAGCCGGTTACGTCGTGATGCCCGCCATGTGTTTGTCGCCGACAGCACCCTGCCCGACATTGTGCGTAAACCGATCGGCCAGTGTCTGCGCTATTTCGAAGGGCTGGAGCTGCACGGTAAACAGGGTGAAATTGCCGACAAGATCCTCAAAGAGATTCGTCAGCGCCTGTCCTTCCTGGTCAACGTCGGGCTGGATTACCTGTCGCTGGCCCGCAATGCTGACACCCTGTCTGGCGGTGAGGCCCAGCGTATCCGTCTGGCCAGTCAGATTGGTGCCGGGCTGGTCGGAGTTATGTATATCCTTGATGAGCCCTCTATCGGTCTGCACCAGCGTGATAATGAGCGGCTGCTGCAGACCCTGACGCATCTGAAAAATCTGGGTAATACCGTAATTGTGGTCGAACACGATGAGGATGCGGTGCGGCTGGCCGACTATGTCATCGATATCGGCCCAGGCGCCGGGGTGCACGGCGGTGAAGTGATCGCGGCAGGTACACCGCAAGAAGTGATGGATAATCCCAATTCAATCACCGGTCAGTATCTGTCCGGCGTACGTTCAATCGCAGTGCCTGCCGAACGCCATAGTCCTGACCCGAAAAAGATGCTGCAACTGATCGGCGCAACCGGGAATAACCTGCAGGATGTCACTCTGGAGATTCCGGTCGGCTTGCTGACCTGTGTCACCGGGGTTTCCGGCTCCGGTAAATCGACCCTGATCAACAATACGCTGTATCCAATTGCCGCCACCGAGCTGAACAACGCCACCACGCTGGACCCTGCTCCCTATAAGCAGATCAACGGGCTGGATCAGTTCGACAAGGTGATTGATATCGACCAGAGCCCGATTGGTCGTACCCCGCGCTCAAATCCAGCGACCTACACCGGTATCTTCACCCCGATTCGTGAATTGTTTGCTGGCACCCAGGAAGCCCGCTCACGCGGTTACAAACCAGGCCGATTCTCGTTCAACGTAAAAGGTGGCCGCTGCGAAGCCTGCCAGGGCGATGGCGTCATTAAAGTCGAGATGCATTTCCTGCCCGATGTTTATGTGCCCTGTGATGTCTGCAAGGGTAAGCGTTATAACCGCGAAACCCTGGATGTGAAATACAAAGGCAAAAGCATCGATGAAGTACTGCAGCTGACTGTAGAAGATGGCCGCGAGTTTTTCGATGCCATCCCCGCACTGGCACGACGTTTACAGACGCTGATGGATGTCGGCCTGTCCTATATCCGTCTTGGGCAGGCGGCTACCACACTGTCCGGCGGTGAAGCCCAGCGGGTTAAGCTGGCGAAGGAGCTGTCTAAACGAGACACCGGGAAAACCTTATATATTCTGGATGAACCGACTACTGGCCTGCACTTCTATGATATCCAGCAACTGATGAACGTGCTGACCCGGCTACGGGAACACGGCAATACCATTGTGGTGATCGAGCATAATCTGGATGTGATCAAAACAGCGGATTGGCTGATTGACCTGGGCCCTGAGGGTGGTGATGGCGGCGGACAGATAATCGCAACAGGGACACCCGAAACCGTGGCAAGTAATCCACAGTCTCACACCGGACGCTTCCTGAAACCGATGCTTGGATAACTTGTAAAGTTATTCACAGCGCAGCAGAAACCGGCACTCCAAAGGGGGTCGGTTTTTTTGTGGATAAAACTCAGAAGCTAAGTAATACAACCAGATGGGTACTAGCCATTACCCAAAGATATAATTACCCACAAGCCTATCCGTACTCTATTCAGGCAGGACTGGATAAAGCTGGAAAAACTTATACACAGGCACAAAAAAACCCGGCATCAGCCGGGTTTTTTATTTGTCTGTTGAAGATTAATCTTCAGCAGACTCGGAAGCTACTGGACGGTCAACCAGCTCAACGTAGGCCATAGGTGCGTTATCACCAGCGCGGAAACCGCACTTGAGGATACGAACATAACCACCTGGACGAGCCGCGTAGCGCGGGCCCAGTTCGTTAAACAGTTTACCAACAGCTTCTTTGCTGCGAGTACGCGCGAATGCCAGACGGCGATTGGCGACAGAGTCGTCCTTCGCCAGTGTAATCAGCGGCTCAGCATAGCTACGCAGTTCCTTCGCTTTCGGCAGAGTGGTTTTAATCAGCTCATGCTCGAACAGGGAAACTGCCATGTTCTTAAACATCGCTTTGCGGTGCGCACTGGTACGGCTAAATTTGCGACCAGATTTACGATGACGCATGTTTAAATCCTTACCAAACGAGTGTTGTAGTCACTGACTCAGGACGCGACTTTGTCGTCGTTCTTGAGGCTGGCCGGTGGCCAGTTTTCAAGACGCATGCCCAGAGACAGACCTTTGGACGCAAGTACGTCTTTGATCTCAGTCAGTGACTTCTTGCCCAGGTTAGGGGTTTTCAGCAGTTCTACTTCTGTCCGCTGGATCAGATCACCGATATAGTAGATCTGTTCCGCTTTCAGACAGTTAGCAGAACGTACAGTCAGTTCCAGATCGTCTACAGGACGCAACAGGATCGGATCAATTTCCGGTTCCTGTGGCTCATCCTTCGCCTGGTCTGCGCCGTCTTCAAGGTCGACGAACACTACCAGTTGCTGCTGCAAGATTGTAGCAGCACGACGGATGCACTCTTCCGGATCAATTGTGCCGTTAGACTCGATGTCGATAACCAGCTTATCCAGGTCAGTACGCTGTTCTACGCGGGCACTTTCGACCACGTAGGACAGACGGCGAACCGGGCTGTAAGTCGCATCAAGTTGCAGACGGCCAATCGCGCGGGTTTCTTCGTCATCATTGTTACGTACATCAGCTGGTACATAACCACGACCACGCGTAATCCGCAGTTGCATGTTCAGATTGGCACCTTCATTCAGGTGGGCAATCACATGCTCCGGGTTAGCGATCTCAACATCCTGATTCAGCTGAATATCACCCGCTGTAACAGGGCCTGCTTCACTTTTGCTCAGAGTCAGCGTGACATCGTCACTGTTGTGCAGTGCCACAGCCACGCCTTTGAGGTTCAGGAGGATCTCAATGACATCCTCCTGGACCCCTTCAATGGCGCTATACTCATGCAGCACGCCTTCGATCTCAACTTCTGTAATTGCACAACCTGGCATAGAAGAGAGAAGGATACGACGTAGAGCATTGCCGAGCGTATGGCCGAAGCCGCGCTCGAGCGGCTCAAGGGTCACTTTCGCACGAGTTTGACTAATTTCCTGGACATCAATATGACGAGGACTCAGAAACTCGTTAACCGAACGCTGCATAAAATTTCACCAATAAAAAGAGTTCAAGTGTTACTTAGAGTACAGCTCGACAATCAGGTGTTCGTTGATGTCGGCAGACAGATCGCTACGCTCTGGAGATGCTTTAAAAGTACCTTCCATTTTCGCAGAATCAACTTCTACCCACTCAACAGCAGTACGCTGACCAGCCAGATCCAGTGCGTTTTTAATACGCAGCTGAGTTTTGGCTTTTTCACGTACGGCAACCACATCGCCAGCTTTAACCTGGAAGGAAGCGATGTTCACAACCTGGCCATTCACTGTGATCTGGCGATGAGAAACCACCTGACGCGCTTCGGAACGAGTAGAACCGAAACCCATACGATATACTACATTGTCCAGACGGCCTTCCAGCAGCTGGAGCAGGTTTTCACCTGTAGCACCAGTGCGGCGAGCCGCTTCTTTGTAGTAGCCACGGAACTGACGTTCCAGCACACCGTACATGCGACGTACTTTCTGTTTTTCTCGCAGCTGCAGTCCGTAGTCGGACAAACGGCTACGACGGGCACCATGTACACCAGGCACTGTTTCAGCTTTACATTTGCTGTCCAGCGCGCGTACACCGCTCTTCAGGAAAAGGTCAGTACCTTCCCGACGAGACAGTTTGCACTTTGGTCCAAGATAACGAGCCATATTACTGTCTCCAGATTAAACGCGACGTTTCTTCGGCGGACGGCAACCATTATGAGGGATTGGCGTCACGTCGGTGATGTTTGCGATCTTGTAGCCACATGCGTTCAAAGCACGCACTGCAGATTCACGACCTGGTCCTGGACCTTTTACAAACACGTCGAGATTTTTCAGACCATACTCTTGTGCTGCAACGCCCGCGCGTTCAGCAGCAACCTGTGCTGCGAACGGGGTGCTCTTACGGGAACCACGGAAGCCGGAGCCACCGGAAGTTGCCCATGACAGAGTATTGCCCTGGCGATCAGTAAGAGTAATGATTGTGTTGTTAAAAGAGGCATGGATGTGCGCGAAGCCATCTGCTACCTGCTTTTTCACTTTCTTACGAGTGCGATTACCTGGCTTTGCCATATTAGGAATTCCTATCGCTTACCACTTACTTACGGATCGGCTTGCGCGGACCTTTACGGGTGCGAGCATTTGTTTTGCTACGCTGTCCGCGGGCCGGCAGGTTGCGACGGTGGCGAATACCACGGAAGCTACCCATATCCATAAGACGCTTGATGTTCATTGAGACTTCACGGCGAAGATCGCCTTCAACAGTCAGCTTCGCTACTTCACCACGAACGCTATCCAGCTGCTCTTCGGACAGATCACCAATTTTGATGTCCTGTGCAATGCCGCAGTTCTCGCAGATTTGTTTAGCAGTCGTGCGGCCAACCCCGTAGACATAAGTCAGGGAGATAACCGCATGCTTATTGTCAGGAATATTGACGCCAGCTATACGGGCCATTCAACTTACTCCTATTGGTCTTCAACCACCTGAGGGTCGAAGCCAAAGATCAATTCGTTTCGTTCGTAGAAGGCGCGCAATACTACACCCTGCTCAAAATTAAAGCAAGTCTGTGCGCGCCCCTACAACCAAAGTCAGAGGTTTAACCCTGACGCTGCTTATGACGCGGCTCTACTTTGCAGATCACGCGTACTGTACCGTTGCGACGAACGATCTTGCAGTTACGGCAAATCTTTTTAACAGATGCACGTACTTTCATGATCTAGTCCTCCAGTGTTAGCGCATGAAACCTGCGCCACCACCTTTCAAGTTGGATTTCTTCATCAGTGATTCGTACTGGTGTGACATCAGATGCGATTGCACCTGCGCCATAAAGTCCATCACCACCACCACTACGATCAGTAGCGAAGTGCCACCGAAGTAGAATGGGATGTTCCAGGCCACGACCAGGAACTGAGGCATCAGAGATACCGCTGTGATGTACAGTGCGCCGAACAATGTCAGGCGGCTCAGTACGGTGTCTACATATCGTGCAGACTGCTCACCTGGGCGAATACCCGGGATGAAGGCTCCAGATTTTTTCAAGTTATCTGCTACATCTTTCGGATTGAAAACAATCGCAGTGTAGAAGTAGCAGAAAAACACGATGCAGATTGCGAACAGCAGAATGTACAGCGGCTGACCAGGACCCAGCGCAAGCGCTACGTTCTGTAACCATTCCATACCTTCAGTCTGACCGAACCACTGACCAATAGAGGCCGGGAACAGCAGAATACTGGATGCAAAGATCGGCGGGATTACGCCCGCCATGTTCACTTTCAGCGGCAGGTGACTGGTCTGAGCTGCGTATACACGCCGTCCCTGCTGACGCTTGGCGTAGTTTATTGTGATCCGGCGCTGACCGCGCTCCATGAACACAACAAACCCCACCGTAGCGACCGCAAGAACTGCAATAGCCAGCAGCGCCAGGATATTCAGATCACCTTGTCGAGCAGCTTCGAAGGACTGGCCGATTGCGCTAGGCAAACCCGCCACAATACCAGCGAAGATCAGAATAGAGATACCGTTACCGATACCACGCTCAGTTACCTGCTCGCCCAGCCACATCAGGAACACAGCACCTGAAACTAGTGTCACGACCGCTACAAAGTAGAAGCTGACATCAGCTGCGAAGGCTACGCCCTGGTTTGCCAGACCCACGGCCATACCAAACGACTGTACAGTCGCCAGGAGTACGGTACCGTAACGGGTGTACTGATTAATTTTGCGTCGACCTGCCTCGCCTTCTTTCTTCAACTGCTCTAGCTGCGGGCTGACCACCGTCATCAACTGCATAATAATCGATGCAGAGATATACGGCATGATGCCCAGTGCCAGAATACTCATGCGCTCCAGTGCACCACCGGAGAACATATTGAAGAGACTGAGAATGGTCCCCTGGTTCTGTTCAAACAGCGCAGCGAGGCGATCAGGGTTAATACCGGGTACTGGTATATGAGCACCAATACGGTAAACGATGATCGCCAACAGGACGAACCTCAGACGAGACCACAGCTCGCCCAGTCCGCTCTGCATACCCGCTGGTATTTGTCCTTGTTTAGCCATTTACGCCTCGACTTTACCGCCAGCAGCTTCGATTGCAGCCTGCGCGCCTTTGGTCACTTTCAGACCTTTAACGGTAACCGCTTTCGTGATTTCGCCAGACAGAATCACACGAGCTTTCTTGATCTCGTTTTTGATGATGTCGGCATCTTTCAGAGCTGCCAGATCGATAACTTCAGCACCGATCTTCGCCAGTTCGTTCAGACGGATTTCCGCCACGTAACGAGCCTGACGAGAAGTGAAACCAAATTTTGGCAGACGACGCTGCAGAGGCATCTGACCGCCTTCAAAACCTGGCTTCACGGAACCGCCGGAGCGGGATTTCTGACCTTTGTGGCCGCGACCACAGGTCTTGCCCAAGCCGGAACCGATACCGCGACCAACGCGTTTCGGTGCGTGCTTGGCGCCCTCACCAGGGCTCAGAGTGTTCAAACGCATTTGTGAACTCCCTTACTCGCCTTCTACACGTACCATGTAGCTGACTTTGTTGATCATGCCGCGAACTGCTGGGGTATCTTCCACTTCTACAGTGTGGTTAATACGACGCAGGCCGAGACCTTTCACGCAGAGCTTGTGCTTTGGCAGCGTACCAATCGTGCTGCGCACCAGCGTTACCTGAATTTTCTTCGCCATTGTCAATTACCCCAGAATGTCTGCTACAGACTTGCCACGCTTAGCAGCTACATCTTCCGGTGCATTCATTGACGCCAGACCTTTAATGGTCGCGCGAACAACGTTCACAGGGTTAGTAGAGCCATAGCATTTAGCCAGTACGTTGTGGACACCCGCCAGTTCCAGGACGGCACGCATCGCGCCACCGGCAATTACGCCAGTACCCTGGGAAGCAGGCTGCATGTATACCTTAGAAGCACCGTGACGGGCTTTTACAGCGTACTGCAGGGTGTCGCCGTTCAGGTCAACAGTGACCATGTTACGACGAGCCTGTTCCATAGCTTTCTGGATAGCGACAGGTACTTCGCGCGCTTT
>JAIBDV010000166.1 GCA_024686055.1 Neptuniibacter sp. | reverse complement strand
GCTCAAGATAGAGCAAATGCAAGGCCGGTTTCAGCGTCGATAATAAATCACTACTGACCACCAGTCCCTGCCCGGTCAACTGGCCTTTGAGCTGCAGCTTTACCTCGCCGCCGACCGCAAGAAATGGCTGAGCAGGCAATCCGACCAGCGGTTCAGCTTCCCCACCCGGTGATGACACTATCGAGCCATCCTTTTCGTCACCAAACCATTGATCCCACAGACCACCGGTCAGCGACTTAACCTGACGGGTTATCCAGTGCTGGCGTGGGCCGGCATCCAGTGACATGGCAATTGCGGGGGTAGCACAAAACAGCACGGGGGATGCAGGCAGTACCACCACCGTTTTCGCAATAGCCGCTGGCAGGAAGCCACTACGCGTAGCAGGCGGCAACTCACCCGCCTGCACCGGGTCCAGCAACAACTGCGGCCAGGCCACACCTTTATGATATGCAAACCCCGTCTTGACCAGCGGATAAGGGCTGGGTTTTTCCGTTGAAACCCGCCGGACTGGCATCCCCGACCAGAGATCTACCGGCTGGCTACGAGCAGCTGCAATCGACACCCCCGGCTCAGCAGCACGCCTGAGCACAGGAGGCTGGGCTGGCAACACCACCGTCGTTGCCGCAGGCGGCTGCACTTCATCATGACGGCACCCCACCAGCCCCAAACCAACCACCACGACGATAACCAACACCTTGCGCCCGACGCTCACAAGCCACCTCCTGAGCGACACCCCACCGCCATCGGGCTAAGCAAGCGCCAGGCCCGACAGGGGTTCATCATCCCGGCACCAAACTCACTATCCGGCCCGATCGGACCAAGGTCGTCACTGCTATCGCGCAAGTACTGATACAGCTGACCCGGCGATACTGTCGCTGATCCTTGCAACAGCCGGGCGACAGCTCCAGTCACATTTGCCGCCGCCAGTCCGGTACCTGACAGTAAGCGCTGACTATGGTCCAATGCGCCTATAGACACATGCCCCCCTCTGGCTGCCAGGTCGATGTGCTCACCGGTAACTGCGGCGGGTAATCGCTGCCGATCTCCCTGAATCGCCGTCACTGCCAATACCTCAGGCCATGCCGCCGGATATAACGGCGGTGCCAGCACACCGGCATCCCCCACGCCCGCCACCAGCACCACCCCTCGCCGCTGCGCCTCAGCGACCAGATGATGAAGAATCGCCCCACCCGAACCGACCGGCCCCAGCTGTATAAGACGGTTATGATCCATCAACGCCTGATCCAGCGCCTGGATCAACGCACTGCTATAACAATATGCCTCCAACCCCGACGCAGAAGACAGGCATGCCTGATAGCTGAATAACCGCATCGATGCCAGGTGCCGCCCAAGCACCGATGCCAGCGCCGTTCCCGTCCCTCCTGCCTGATAGCCACGACCCGTAAAATCCGCCTCGATCAACTCTCCACCAACACCCGTTAATGCCACCCCGGTATCAATCAGACCAACCGAAATCGCAGACCCGGACGACCCCGGCCCAACAGCAAATAGAGCCCCTGCTGCATTTTCCAGCCCACCGCTCGCAAGCTGCAGCCCGGAGGTAAAGATAAGATCAGGCTGGTGCAGTACCTCCGGCTGATTATCTGCCAGCCACTGCTGCGCCACCGCCAACTGCCCAGGCTCCGCCGAATACAGCTGCAGTAACGTAGCAGGCAGCACCTGCAGCCGGTCAGCCGACAGCAACTCCATTTCCAGCGCCTGCGCCAACTCAGTGGCCGCCAGCCCCCCATCAAACAGTAAAACCAGTAACCGGCCGCGACGCTGCATCGGTTGCAAGGCTGTCATCGGCGTTAATTGCGCCTCACACCCCTGACCCTGTTGCAACGCCCAACAACCTGGCTGCTCCAGTGTCTGACTCTGCCAGCGAACCTCGCCCAGCTCCGCACAGACTCCGGTTTCACCTGCCAGCGCCGACAATAGATCAGGAGCCGCCGGTACCAGCCAGCCTCCCTCACCGGCAGCACTTCGTATATGCTGACAGCTATCCTGCGTACAGACGACATCACCGCCGCACTCAACCTGCAGCTGTTGCCAGTGCGCCTCATCTACACGACTGACCAGATACTGCTCCGTCACGCCCGTTTCCCGTATTTGCCAATCGGTCAGCTGGTGACTGCGCGCCCACTCACCCGCCTCCTGCCAGACCGGCAACCGAAAAACCCGCGTTGGTGCCAACGACGGCTCCGCCATCGCCAGCTCAACCAGCAACAACGCAGTAACAACGCCTCTGATAAGCTGTACTGCTCTCATGAAGCCCCCCTTTTTTCGACACCTCTGCTCAGACCAATCAGCTATGCCCTTGAAATTATGACCCGTAAGTACAACCGCAGTTCGCCTACTCCGCTGGCAAATGCCTGAGCTGCAGTAAACTTTGCCGACTTGACCCATCAGCATGCTCCACCACCAGACGCAATGTCAGCCAGCCAGGGGGCGGCATCAGTGCAACAGGAACCACCGCCACCGGGCCGATACTGCGCTGGCGAATCACTGGGACCGGCAACACCTGCCACTGCGCCGATGCCGCCTCTATACGATATTCCAGCCGCGCCCGAACAAACTGATCTGCGTCCGCCTGGCCATACAGCACCAAGCCCTCGGCGAGCTGCCAGCTGGCGTGGCTGAAGCGAGACAGCAAGAAAGAAGACGGTGACTGACGCAGCGCCGCATCAACATCAAGCAAACCGGCGCCGTATAACTGATCATCCCCTGGCGGCCCCATAGCCCGGGCAGACTGGCGCATCATCCGCGCCAGCTCGACCGGCCCAAGACCTGGATCACGCCCCAGCAATATGGCGGCAGCACCGGTCACAAAAGGTGCCGCAAATGAATTACCACTGGCACGGTAGTAATCACGCCCGACCACGGCTTCACCCGGCTGATAATCCGCCTCACCACTGCGCTGCAAAAAATCACTGCCAAACGCACGCAGTGACAGAATATCGACCCCCGGTGCAACCAGGTCCAGCCGCATTCCCCAATCAGAAAATTCAGCCCGCTGCTGATCAGCCGCCACCGCACCCACCACCAGCACCCCCGGCAACGCCTCATACCCCTGACCGGCAATCTGCGCCCCCTGGTTACCGGCCGCAATAATCACCAGCCGACCGGCACGACGGGCATCCGCCAGTGCTTTACGCTCCAGCTCACCCGGCGACTGCCCTCCCAGACTTAACTGGATCAGCTGCGCACCCTGATCAACCGCATAGCGCACCGCGGCAGCAATATCACTACCCCGGCCATAGCCATCACTGTTCAACGCCTTGAGCACCATCAGCCGCGCATTGGGTGCCAGGCCACTAATCCCACGGGCATTGTCTGACTGCGCAGCGACAATACCAGCCACATGGGTGCCATGACCGTGATCATCCCAGGGGCGCTGATTGTCAGCGACAAAATTCCAGCCAATCAGATCATCCACCAGACCGTTGCCATCGTTGTCACGACCATCCGGCCGCTCCAGCGGATTACGCCAGAACCGCTCAGCAGGCAACTCTGGATGGCGATAATCCACCCCGGTATCAATGATCGCCACCACCACCGGCTGCAATGGCCGTTCCGTAAACAGCGGCAACACTGACTGGCCACCATCCCCTCGGGCATAGGCATTAATCGCGAACAGCCCCCACTGATCAGGGTAGGCCTGCCCCCAGCTCCCCTGTCGCAACAGCAACGGGTCCGAATAACCGGCAGCCAGCACAACAGACACCTGCATCCAGCCTGATATCAGCAGTAACAACACCCCTGCGCCTGCTCGCATCACACACCTCCCAGCCTGACCTGTTACTGGTATATGACCCCATCACACTTCCATAAATTCCACACTGGCACAGTGCTATTAAGGTCTGCTAGGCTTCCGCTTCTGACAATAGCATCCAGTCTTCGGCTTGCTACCCCTGCGTTCTCAACTAAGGATACCCCCATGGAAGGATGGCTTACGTCGCGCTACCGCCTGATAACGGTTGTCGTCGTGCTGCTGCTGGCAGGCTTTACAACCACCAGCCTGATCAGTTACTCCATCTCCCGCGATGCCATTCGCGAGTCCATTATTCGTAATGAACTGCCGCTGTCTTCACACACTATTTTTTCCGAGATCCAGGCCGACCTGCTTAAGCCTGTATTCGTTTCATCATTAATGGCCCAGGATACCTTTGTCCGAGACTGGGTGCTGGCAGGCGAGCAGACCCCCAATGATATGCAGCGCTACCTGGATGAAATCCGCAAACGATACTCTGCATTCAGTAGCTATTTCATCTCCGAAAAAACCCTGAATTACTACCATTACTCCGGTATATCCCGTCAGGTTAACCCCGCTCTCCCAGCTGATCAGTGGTTCTGGGACGCCAAGAAAATGGACGAAGCCTATGTAGTAAACCTGGATCACAATAAAGAGCAGGACGCTCAGCTGACGGTGTATATCAACCACCGGGTCATGGACTACGACAATAACTTTATTGGCGTAACCGGTGTCGGACTGGGGCTGAATTCGGTGCAGCAACTGGTCAAAAAGTATCAGGATAACTTCCGTCGCACCATTTACTTTGTCGATCAGTCCGGCCAGGTACAACTACACTCAAAACGCACAGCCAACAGCGCGACTTCAATTCTTGAACAACCTGGCATCAGCCACATCGCTCACCAGATTCTGAGCCAGAACTACGGCACCTTCAGCTATCAACGTGAGGGGGAAAAGATGCTGCTGACCAGCCGGTACCTGCCTGAGCTTAAATGGTACCTGTTAGTCGAACTACGTGAAGCCGATGCTATGGAAGAAATTCGCAAAAGCCTGCTGATGAACCTGATTATTGGCGCACTGGTGGTCGCGGTCATTGCAATGGTTATCACCAGCACTCTTAGCGCCTTTCATCGCCGAATGGAGCACATGGCCACCACCGACAAGCTCAGCGGGCTGGGTAACCGCCAGTATTTTGATATGGTGCTGGCCCAGGCTCTGAACCACTACTCCCGTAATCTGCAGCCCTTCTCATTAATTGTGCTGGACATTGACCACTTCAAACAGGTGAATGATCAACTGGGCCACAGCGCTGGCGACCAGGTCATTCAGACTTTAAGCCAGCTTCTTGGCGACTGCATCAGGCGCAGCGACAGCCTGTGTCGCTGGGGCGGTGAAGAGTTTGTAATTCTGGTGCCTGACTGCAGCCGGGAGGATGCTTACAACCTGGCGGAAAAAATACGCCAGAAAACAGCCGCCACCTCATTGATGACTGAACACCCTGAGCGCGTTATTACGCTCAGCGCCGGAGTAACGGTAGTTCAACAAAACGATACCGCCAGCCAGTTATTCAGCCGAGCTGATAACGCCCTTTACCGCGCCAAAGGCAACGGTCGTAACCGGGTAGACGCTGGCTGAATCATCAGTGTTAATTAGCCAGCAAAGAGAGGTAGCGCTCAGCCTGAGCCGTGTAAAAACGTACCTCCATTGCTGGCTGACCTTCTTCCTTAGGGGTCATCACTGACAGACAGGCCGGGTTATCCGCATTAAAGCTCACCGCATTGCGCTTCAGGTCCAGCAGGCTGACATTAAACAGCGGCATCTGTTTGGCATAGGCAACCAGATGCGTGTCAGTCAGCGCCAGGGCACCATTAAACCAGCGTCGCTCAGCACAGCTGTTTGCCGCGTAGATCATCCCGATGGTCAGCCTTACTTCCTTATCGTACAACTGCACCTCACCGCCATCCAGCTGCTGCTGAACCGCTTCAGGAAAACGATTTTTTGCTCTGTACATGAGAACTCTCCCTGATTGCCTATTGCTGTAGTGCACAAAATCGTCGAAATGCGTGACCCTTTAATGACACACTCCACGTCATGTTATTTCCAAAAAGCAATCAAACCCCGCAAAGCCTTAGACCACATGGCCTCACGCCGAGCTACCTTATAATTATCACCAGGACTAAGGGCTATGACCCTGCTAACTCAACATCAACGACATCCAGAACGGTCGCTAAATTACGCAGCTGCACACGCGTGATAGCCCAGCACAATACAGACAAAACAACCCGCACGCCGAACCCGGCCAGCCCTTGTCACTCTGAACTTACATATACTTGAACGGTGAGACGACACGGAGGGCAGAACATGTTTGAGACTATTCCAACCAGCCCGGTTGATCCGATCTTCAAGGTAATGGCGGCCTGCCAGGCTGATCAACGACCTGGCAAAGTCGACCTTGGCATCGGTGTTATCCGCAACGCGCAGGGCCAGACCCCAGTGATGGCCGCCGTCAGCCAGGCGGAACAACAGCTGTATCGCAACCAGCGCAGCAAGGCGTACCTGGGCCCGGCAGGCAGGCTGGAGTACTGCCAGGCACTGGCCCGATTGCTACTCCCCACAGAAACCGAACCTGATCGACTGGCCATAATTCAAACACCCGGTGGCACCGGTGCATTGCGGGTAGCGGCCGATCTGCTGAACTTTACCCACCCCGGGGGCCGCCTGTGGCTGTAGGACCAACCCTGGGTGACCCACCGGGCCATCTTCCCCGCTGCCGGGTTGAAACTGCTGGACTATCGCTACCAGCATCCCGGCCACAGCGGGCTTGATTTTGACGCCATGCTGGCGGACCTCAGTCATGTGCAGCCAGGCGATACCGTACTGCTGCAGGTGGCAGGCCATAACCCGACGGGGTGCGATCTTAACCATCAACAGTGGCACCAGCTGTCGGCCCTGC
>JAIBDV010000021.1 GCA_024686055.1 Neptuniibacter sp. | reverse complement strand
TATAGACCAGTCAAAGTCAGCGGGCATTTATGTTCATCGCCTGCTGAACCTGCATGAAAACTGCCGTGTCGTTGAGCTGAAACAGGCCTGTTACAGTGCCACAGCTGCGCTGCAGATGGCCTGTGCCCTGGTTGCGCGTCAGCCAGAGAAGCAAGTGCTGGTGATTGCCTCCGATATTGCCCGTTATGATCTGGACTCTCCAGGCGAAGCAACCCAGGGTTGCGGCGCTGTGGCGATGCTGGTGGCGGCTAATCCACGGCTGGTCGAGATTGAGCCGGAAGTGGGTAACTACGCGGAAGATGTGATGGATTTCTGGCGGCCTAACTATCGGACCACCGCGCTGGTCGACGGTAAGTACTCCACCAAAATCTACCTCAAATCACTGAAAAAAGCCTGGGAGCACTTCCGTGAAGCCAGCTCGCTGGCATTCAATGATTTTGGCCACTTCTGCTACCACCTGCCGTTTGGCCGGATGGCACAGAAAGCGCATCAGCACCTGGCCAAGGTCAATCAGGCCGGACTGGATGCTGATCAGGTGGAAGCCCAGATCGCCGATACACTGCACTATAACCGTACCATCGGTAACAGTTACACCGCCTCGATGTATATCGGTCTTACATCGCTGCTGGAAAACTGTAAGCATAATCTGGCGGGTAGCCGGATTGGCTTCTTCAGCTATGGTTCGGGCTGCGTGGCTGAGTTCTTCTCCGGCAAGGTGGTTGACGGCTATGAAAAGCACCTGCATCGCGAAGCCCACAGTCAGATGCTGCAGGCTCGAACGGAAGTAGACTACGCCCGTTATCTGGAGCTGTATCGCTACCCGGACCCGCGTGATGGCAGTGACAATGAGATCGAAGCGGTAACAACCGGTCGATTCCGTCTGGCGGCTATTCGTAACCACAAACGGGAATATATCGCCGTTTAACGTCCCTGTGATCGGGAACGCATTCTATGCAAGCCATTGCCCCGGGCAAAGTCATTCTTAGCGGTGAGCATGCCGTGGTGTACGGGGCGCCGGCGCTTGCCGTTGCGACCCGTTGCCATATCCATGCCCGCTTTACCCCGCACAGTGCTGACGCTGTCAGCCTGTCGGGCTCTCTCCTTGATAGCGCCTACTCCCTGTCTTCGCTTGGCCCGCTAAAGGCGCAGCTGGACCAGCGTTTTGACGCCTTCAGTGCCGATACCCTGGCGATAGATGCCGTGCTGGATAGCCCGGATCAGCTGATCGCCTATGTGCTGGCCAGTCAGCAGTTTTGCTGCAGCGGTGAACTGAGACTCCATTCTGAATTACCCACCGGCGCCGGTATGGGCTCTTCTGCGGCGGCGATTGCAGTCACCCTGGTCATGGCTGACGCTTTGATGCAGCAGCAAGGTGGCCAGCCGCTGAGTGCTGAGCAACGCTTTACACTGATTCGTTATTGTGAGCGGCTGCAGCATGGTCGTGGCAGTGCCATTGATGCGGCGGCGGTCACCTTTGGTGGGCTGGTGCGGGTTGAGTCTGATCAGGTAACCGCGCTGGATTGCGGGCTCGGCGAGGGCTGGTATCGGGTGAATACCGGAACCCCCAGCATCAGTACTGGGCACTGTGTGCAGCAGGTGCGATCAAAATTCGCCCAGAGTGCTATCTGGGCCGATTTTCACCAGGTGACGGATCGGCTGCAGGCGGCGCTGGGTCAGCCAGACCTGGTGCATGCCGCCGTCCGTCACAATCATCGTCTGTTACAGCGTATTGGTGTGGTACCGACGGCGGTTGCTGGCTTTATTGAAGCTGCTGAACGGCTGGGTGCCAGTGCTAAGATCAGTGGTGCCGGTGCGGTCGCAGGAGACTGCGGTGGCCAGGTATTGCTGTATGCCCCCGGACTTGATGTCAGCCCGCTGTGTACAGCGTTTAACTACCCTTATTTCCCCCTGCAGGAGGACCCTCAAGGTGCAAGACGGATCTCAGATTAAGGTTTCTGTCCCCGGCAGCATTATGCTGATGGGTGAACATGCGGTGCTGTTTGGTCACCGCGCGCTGGCCTGTGCGGTCGACAAATATATCCATCTCGAACTAACCCCCCGCCAGGATGGCATGCTGGTAATCGACTCTGCGCTGGCCCAATACCAGGCACCACTGTCGGCGTTGACCGATGAGCCCACATTGAGCTTTGTGCTGGCAGCGGTGCGCCAGCTGGCAGAGCGGCTGCCCGGCGGCGCGACCCTGAAAATTGACTCCGAATTTTCCCATACCGTGGGGCTGGGCTCTTCGGCGGCGGTGACCGTTGCCGCCATTACGGCGCTGCGGGCCTATGCCGGGCTGGGCTCTGATCGGGCGCTAATCTTTAATGATGCGCTGGCGGTGGTCCATGGGGTGCAGGGGCGAGGGTCGGGTACGGATCTGGCGGCCAGTGTCTATGGTGGCCTGATTGGCTACACCGTAGAGCCGCAACAGGTGAAGCGTCTGCCAGGCCTGCCGCCCATCTGCCTGTATTACGCCGGCTATAAAACTCGCACCCCGGACGTGTTACAGCGTGTGGAAGAGCAGAGCCGCAGCCAGACAGCACTCTATACTGAACTGTACCAGCTGATGCACCAGGCGACCCTGGCAGCCGAGGCCGCCATTCTGGCTGAAGACTGGCCGGAACTGGGCAAGCTGATGAATATGTACCAGGGCCTGATGGATGCGCTGGGGGTCTGTGATGCCACCATCGCCGATATGATCTATCGTCTGCGACAAAATCCACAGGTGCTGGGCAGTAAAATCTCCGGCTCCGGGCTGGGGGACTGTGTCATTGCGCTGGGTGTGGACCATGCCGATGCGATCCCGTATGAAGCCATTCCGGTGGCGGTTTCACCGCTGGGTGTTCAATTGAATAAT
Source organism: Neptuniibacter sp. (assembly GCA_024686055.1). Taxonomy (GTDB): domain Bacteria; phylum Pseudomonadota; class Gammaproteobacteria; order Pseudomonadales; family Balneatricaceae; genus Marinobacterium_C. The sequence goes on along the minus strand of JAIBDV010000021.1, from coordinate 13,008 downwards.
GAGTAAAATGATGATCAGTAAAGCCCAGGTAATCCAGCCCTTTCTGCCCGCAACACTGACGCCGGGTGAGCAGGCCGAGGCGTTTGCTCCCAGTAATATCGCTCTGTGTAAATACTGGGGCAAGCGGGATAAAGAGCTGAACCTGCCTATCAATGCCAGCCTCTCTGTCTCACTGGCACACCTGGGCAGCCGTACCCGAATTACCCCGGCATTGGATGGTGCTGACCATGTGTTGCTTAACGGTACCGAGCTGGCAGTGGACAGCAGTTTTGCCCGTAAAGTAATCGCCTTTGTCGGTCTGTTCCGGGGCACGCTGGCACAGCCGCTGATCATTGATACCCATAACAATATACCCACCGCAGCGGGGCTGGCCTCCAGTGCCTCGGGGTTTGCTGCCCTGATGCTGGCACTTGACCAGTTCTACGGTTTGCAGCTGGCCCCTGAGCAGCTGTCCGCTTTTGCCCGTATGGGCAGCGGCAGTGCATCACGTTCTATTTTCAGTGGCTTTGTTGAATGGCAGATGGGTAACCGTGAAGACGGTATGGATAGCCATGCTGTCCAGCTGCCTGCAACGTGGCCTGAGCTGCGCATCGGCCTGGTAAAAGTTGCCACGGGTGAGAAGAAAGTAGACTCCCGTGCCGGGATGCAGCGTACCGTCGAAACGGCGCACCTGTATCAGAGCTGGCCGCTACAGGCAGCGGCAGACCTGACCCGTCTGCATGACGCCATTGTAGAACAGAATTTTGAGCTGCTGGGTGCCACTGCTGAGCAGAATGCGCTGTCGATGCATGCCACCATGATCGCCAGCTGGCCGCCACTGCTGTACTGGCAGCCAGAATCGGTTGCCGCTATGCAGCAGGTCTGGGCACTGCGTGAGCAGGGGGTGCCGGTTTATTTCACCATGGATGCCGGGCCAAACCTGAAACTGCTGTTTACCGCTGAGCATGAAGCGGTGCTCAGTGCAGCCTTCCCTGATCTAGAGGTGGTGGCGCCGTTCGGCCAGCCATGACAATGGTCGCGCCGCAGCGGGGTTACCTGCTGACCCGCCAGCAGCGTGACGATGGCGACGGTATTGAGTTGAGTTACTGGCTGAAGGGGCCGCAAGGGCCTTTTCAGGTCAGTATCCCGAATCAGGAAGCGGTGCTGTTTGTGCATGACCGCCAGGTGCCTGCCGTGCAGCGCGAATTGTCAGGCCTATCGGGCTGGCGGCTGGCCAAGGTGCAGTTGCAGGATCTTAATTGTGAACCTGTCCACGCACTGTACTGCCAGACGTTAAAGACTCGCCGCCGATGTATCGAACAGCTACAGCGTGCCAGCATCGCCTTGCTGGAAGACGATATCCGCGCCTGTGATCGCTACCTGATGGAACGCTTTATTCAGGGCGCAGCTGAGCTGCATACTCGGCCAGCGGGGCCTGCGATGCGCGCTACCGAGCTTGTTCCTGCCTTTCGCGTACTCTCACTCGACATCGAAACTACCCTGCGGGCCGACCGTATTCACTCTATCGCTCTGTATGCCGACGATTTTCAGCGAGTTCTGATGCGCGGAGAGGGCAGTAGCGATGCGCTGGTCCACTATCAGGCCGATGAACGTGCGCTACTGCTGGCACTGGTGCAGGCGGTACAGGACTATGATCCGGATATTTTTATCGGCTGGAATGTGGTCGGCTTTGATTTCCGGGTGCTGGCTGAGCGGGCAAAAGTCCTGAATGTCCTGTTACCGCTGGGGCGGGATCAGCAAAACCTGCAGGTCCATCAGGCCGGTAATGGGATGTGGTTTGCCCGCATGGCCGGACGGGTCGTGCTCGATGGTATTGATACTCTGAAAGGGGCGACCTGGCAGTTCGAGAGCTTTTCGCTGGAGTATGTCAGTCGCCAGCTGCTCGACCGCGGTAAGCTGATTGACCATGTGGATGTGCGCGGCGAGGAAATTCAGACCCTGTTCCGGGATGATAAGCCCGCCCTGGCCCGCTACAACCTGGAAGATTGCCGGCTGGTCTGGGATATCTTTAACAAAGCCCAGTTACTCGATTACCTGGTGGAGCGCAGTAATCTGACCGGCCTGGCGCTGGACAAGGTGGGCGGTTCGGCGGCCGCATTCGATAATCAGTATCTGCCGTTGCTGCACCGCCAGGGCTATGTGGCACCGGAATACGCATCGGGTCAGTCGGGGCTGTCGGCACCGGGTGGTTATGTCATGGACTCAAAGCCGGGGCTGTATCGCCATGTGCTGGTGCTGGATTTTAAAAGCCTGTACCCCAGTATTATCCGCACCTTCTGTATCGACCCGATGGGGCTGACTGAGGGGATGCAGGCAACAGACGCTGATTCGGTGCCTGGTTTTAATCAGGCACAGTTCTCCCGCCAGCAGCATATTTTACCTGGCCTGATTGAGCGATTGTGGCAAGCCCGTGACCGCGCCAAGCAGGCACGTAATGCACCGCTGTCCCAGGCAATAAAAATTATTATGAACAGTTTCTATGGCGTGCTGGGCTCCAATGTCTGTCGGTTTTTTGATCAGCGGCTGTCCAGTTCCATTACCCTGCGCGGCCATGAAATTCTGCTGCAGACCCGTGATGAAATTGAACGCCAGTTTGGCTATAGCGTGATCTATGGTGATACTGACTCAGTGTTCGTCTGGCTGGGGGATGACTGCCTGGATGAGGACGCCGACCGGCGGGGCCAGGCGCTGCAGGACTACCTTAACCGCTGGTGGCAGACGCACCTGACACAGCGCTTTAATCTGCCCTGTCATCTGGAGCTGGAATATGAAACCCATTACAGCCGCTTTTTGATGCCCACCATGCGCCACTCCGATAAAGGCAGTAAAAAGCGCTATGCCGGGCTCAAGCGCAGCGCTGATGGCAGTACCCGGATGGTATTCAAGGGGCTGGAAAATGTGCGTACCGACTGGAGTGGGGTGGCGCGTTCACTGCAAGAGCAGCTGTACGAACGCATCTTTCTTGACCAGCCCTGGCGGGAGCTGGTTAAAACGACGGTGCAGCAGGTGCGAGAGGGTGAGCTGGATGACCAGCTGGTGTACCGGCGGCGGTTGCGCCAACCGGTAGCGGCCTATACGAAGAACCGGCCACCCCATGCCCAGGCAGCTGCAAAAGCCAATGCCCAGGCGATAGCGCTGGGTTTACCCGAGCCCTGCCGACCGGGTCACCATGTGGCGTATGTGATGACGGTCAATGGCGCAGAACCGCTGGAATATCGGCAGTCGGCCATTGATTATCAGCACTATATTGATCGCCAGATCGAGCCGGTAGTCGATACCATTGCCCAGTTTCTGGATGAGAGTTTTGAAGGTCTGACAGCCCCACAACTGGGGCTGTTTTAACGGCCGCCAGGCTTAGTCGTCGCTGCGCAGACGGGTAATGCCAAACGCTTTCATAATGTATTTCTGATACACCGGTTCAGCGTTACCATTCTTCATATTGCGGATAAAGTATTTCTCGAAGGCTACTTTGGCCAGATGGACCCACTTGCCTTTGCGGGCCCAGGTGACGTTACGTGGTGGAATTTGTGGCAGGGCGACGAAGGCCACGCCGGTATCGCCCATATCTGCCAGGCAGACGGTGTTCCAGGTAGCTTCCTCTGAGGGCTCTTTACCGTCAATCTCATCCCGGATGTTATGACTGATGGCGGTGACCATGCTCTCAATCATCAGGCCTGTTTTAGGTGTGCCGACAGCCAGCGGGGTCGCCTCGACCGGTGGAATAGCAATACCAACGCCCAGTGCATAGATGTTCTTCCAGCGGCCGTTGCGGTTATGTTCGTCAACTGCGACAAAGCCCCGTGGGTTCACCAGCCCTTCTGGGGCATCGTTATACAGGTCGACCCCTTTGAACGGAGGCATCAGCATGCTGTAGTTATTGGGCAGCTCATGCTGCTTGATAACATTACCCTGCATATCGTGTTCATTGACGTAGATAGTCTCTTTAGTACAGCGCTCTACACTGGCATTGGCAATCCAGTTGATATGACGCTGGCGCAGTTCTGATTCCAGCAGAGTTTTAGAATCGCCGACACCGCCCAGTCCCATGTGACCGATGTAGGGTTCCGGGGTGATAAAGGTCATAGGAACTTTGTTGCGGATTTTGCGCTTGCGCAGCTCTTTATCCATGATCAGCGCGAACTCGTATGCAGGGCCAAAGCAGGAGACGCCTGGCACTGAGCCGACCACGATATGGCCCGGTGCCTGACAGAAGGTTTCCCATTTGTCATAGGCTTTTAAAGCGTGGCCGGTGGTGCAAATGGATTGCGTAAATCCTTCCGGGCCTAGCCCTTCGACTTCATCAAATGCCAGTTTTGGCCCGGTCGCCAGAATCAGGTAGTCGTAGTCCAGCACTCGCTCGTCCGCCAGAATCAGACGGTTATGCTCGGCATCAATACGATGGGCGGCACAATGGATAAAGTCGATCTCTTTGCGCCGTAACGGACCTTCCAGTTTGAAGCTGATATCTTCCGCTGCCCGCCAGCCGACGGCCACCCAGGGGTTGGAGGGTACAAAAGAGAAGGTGTCGGTATTAGATACAACGGTGACCTGATGTGCACTGCCGAGTGCCTTCTTGATGTCGTATGCCATTGGCAGGCCACCAGTACTTGCTCCCACAACGATAACGCGGGCCATAGAGATCTCCTTGATCTACATTTATTTATTCTTATTTAGGGTTATCTAATTTAATAACATTCATGTGATCAGGATAAAAGGTTTATCTGGCTACACTTTGGTCGATTGAGCGGGCTGTTTTGCTGAACAGAGCGTCCTCTTCTGGCGAAAAAGGGCGTTGTAACAACTGTTTACAGAGCCTTTGCCAGTCGATATTGTCAGCGTTTAAAAATGGACAGGAGTCTAGGTAATGCCGAGTGAAAACATTCGTGAAGTCAGGCTGTCGGATCTGGATCGCTGTTATGAAATTGAGACGACGGCGTATGAAGGTGATGAAGCGGCAAGCAGAGAAAAAATTCAGACCCGGATTGAGATATGGCCAGCCGGATTTATTGTGCTGGAGCATAACGGGCAGGTGGCCGGTTTTATTAACAGTGGTGCCGCCTTTGATGTCGAGATGTCCGATGAGGCTTTTAAAGAGTTGAAAGGGCATGATCCTGACGGCCCCAATGTGGTGATTATGTCCGTCGCTGTTGATCCTGAATTCCAGCGCCAGGGTATGGCCGGACGGTTGTTAACCGCCTTTATTGAACGGATGCACCGTTCTGGTAAGCAGCGTATTCTGCTGATCTGTCAGACCCGGCTGATTGATATGTATGCCAGCCACGGTTTTGAATACCTGGGTGAGTCAGCGTCTGAACATGGTGGTCTGAGCTGGCACGAGATGGCACTGACGCTGTAAACCACGTATCGCAGTGCAGCATTCGTTGAGCGCTGTCATGCTGCTGACCCAGAACAGTGGGTATACTCGTTGTTTCAATACGCGCGACTTTAGTCGATATACGTAATATTGCTGCACTGCAAAATATCGTAAGCTTCAACTGTCTATTATTCCAGCACAAATGAGGAAGGTACCGCCCCCGTGTCCACTAAATACCTGAAACGCTTTTTCAAACCGCAATCAATCGCGGTGTTTGGCGCCTCTGAACGAGACGGTAGTATGGGAGGTGCGGTACTGCAAAACCTGCTGGAAAGTGGTTTCCAGGGTAAGCTGATGGCGGTGAACTCACAGGATTACAGCACGGTGTATGGTGTGACCTGTTATAGAGCCCTGAATGATCTGCCAGAAATGCCTGATCTGGCGATTATCTGTTCGCCAGCGGCATCCGTGGCCGAACTGATTCGTAAGCTTGGCGCCCACATGGTCAAAGCCGCCCTGATTCTGACCGGCGGTTTGTCCCGTACGGCCAGCGCTAATAACCGTTCCCTGCGTGAAGAGGTGATAGAAGCGGCCCGGCCTTATGGTATCCGTATTCTGGGGCCTGACTGCATGGGGCTGTTGGTGCCAGGGCATAATATGAATGCCAGCTACTCTCATGTAAATATCCGCAAGGGCAAGGTGGCCTATGTGGGTCAGTCTGGCCTGCTGGGTACGGCGATGATTGACTGGGCCAATGGTCAGGAGATCGGTTTTTCCCATTTTCTGACGCTGGGCGATGGGGTTGATATTGAACTGTCATCGGTGGTGGATTACCTGGCGCAAGACCCCTACACCCAGGCGATTCTGTTACAGCTGGACCGGGTTCAGGGCTCGTCCCGCCATTTCATCTCCTCCATTCGAGCGGCCTCGCGTAACAAGCTGGTGCTGATTCTGAAGTCCGATATTGTTGGCAAGTGCGACCTGTCAACCGAACTGGCGCCAGGTGTCGCGGATGAAAATCAGGTCTACGATTCTGTTTTGCGCCGTGCCGGTGCAGTGCGGGTTGATACCTCCGATCAGCTGTATAATGCGCTGGAAACCCTGTCCCGGATGAAACCGATGCGCGGTGAACGGCTGGCCATTGTCTGTAACGGTATGGGCCCGGCGGCGCTGGCTGCAGATCGCTTCCTGAAAGCGGGTGGCCAGTTGTCGGAATTAACTGAAGACACCGTGCAGGCGCTGTCTGAATTGCTGACCGGCCACTGGAGTGGTCAGAACCCGGTGGATCTGCACTCTGATGCCAATCCCGCCCGGTTTGCTGAAGCCACCCGTATTCTGGCCAAGGATAAAAATGTCGATGCCGTGCTGGTGATTCATGCGCCCACCCGGCTGGCACCGGGCATCGCCTGTGCTGATGAACTGATTAAAGTCGTTAAAAAGACACCACGTAATATCCTCACCTGCTGGATGGGCCGGGCAACCGCTATCGAAGCACGTAACCACTTTAATGCCGCTGGTGTACCGACCTTTATTACCCCGGAAGAAGCCGCAGATGCCTTCTCCCATATGGTGGAGTATCACCGTAACCAGGCGGTGATGCGCCAGACCCCCGCGCCTTACCAGGATAACCACCGCGAGAATCTTCAGCAGGCTCGTGCCCTGATTGCTGATGCACGGGCGCAGAAGCGTGATTACCTGACCCCGCAAGAAGCGTCCCGGTTACTGACACTGTATGAGATCCCCACGGTGGAAAGTTACTACACCGATACCATTGAAGGGGTGATGGAAGCGTCTGATAAAATTGGTCGTCCGGTGGCGCTTAAAGCATTGCACCATGAGAATCGTATGCCGTTCAGTTATGACCAGCGTGGCAACCTGCGTTGGCAGGACCAGGCGATGGATCTGATTTCTGGTGCTGAAGTTGAAGCCGCTGCCGTCAAATTGCGTGAGCGTACGCTGGAGCGGCTGGGTGATAACGCAGACATCGTCTTCTGTGTGCAGGAGATGAAACGCGGTTTCCAGTCCATGCAGATGAACCTGGGGATGACCCGTGATACCACGTTCGGCCCGGTTATCATGTTCGGCAGCGGTGGGTTTACGGTAGATGTACTGGCTGACCGCCACTTCATGCTACCACCGCTCAATATGGCGCTGGCCAAACAGCTGGTGCAGCGCTCACGGATCACCAATATCATCCGTGAAAACAGTTACCAGGTTGATGCGGATCTGGAGCTGATCGCAGAGTTGCTGATCAAGCTCTCCGGCATGGTCGTTGAACTGCCCGAACTTCGAGGGTTGGAAATTAACCCGTTGCTGCTTAACAAAAGCGGCCTGCTGGCGGTGGATGCAACCATCTCCCTGGGTGAGCCTGCTCAGCTGGCGATTCCGCCATACCCGGAACACCTCGCGGAAGCGATTACCTTACGCCGTTCCCATCGTCCGGCAACATTGCGGGCGATTCGGGGCGAGGATGAGCCGAACCACCTGGAGTTTTACAATACCCTGAGTCCTGAATCGATCCGGCTGCGTTATTTCTACAGCCGCGGTGTGCCAACCCATATGGAGCTGGCGAACTGGACTCAGATTGATTACGACCGTGAAATGGCGTTTATTATCTCAGCGCCACGGCTGGATGCCGAGGGAGAAGAGACACTGGGTGTTGCCCGTGCAGTGACCGACCCGGATAACATTCGCAGTGAGTTCTCTGTGGTTATACGTGATGATCTGCAAGGAGAAGGGCTGGGCGTCATCCTGATGCAGAAGATTGTTGATTATTGTAAGACGCGTGGCACGCTGGAGCTGTATGGTTCAACCTTGCCTTCCAATAAAAGTATGCAGGGGCTGGCGAAAAAGCTGGGCTTCAAAAACAGCTATAACATGGAAGAAGATGTGGTTGATATGAAGATGATGCTGAATGAACCTCAGGAAGATTGGCAGATGTACCGCCTTCAGCATTGATGCCTTTTCAGGAAGGGCGGCGCAGCTCTTAGGCAGGCGGCTTCCTGTTAAGGTGCAGTATAAAACAATAAAAAACCACTTTATTTAAGGTGGTTTTTTATTACTATTTTTTTGTAATATTTAATACTGGGTTAGCTTAAAGTCTTATGCTGGGTGACGTTTTAAATACCTTCTATAAGTGTTGATAATATATTTATTGATCTGGTGGTTCTTATTGCCAGGTGATGTAGCGAGTGAATTCATTTAAAATTCGGCTCTGAATTTTCTCTGGGCTGTATGATGTTTACTGGTTTCTATAAGCGCCTGTTGTGGCTTTCGTGTCTGTTCTGGTTGGCACTGACAGAAGTGCAGGCCAATAGCCGTGAAGTTAATATCCCGAATAAGACGCCATCAGATGTCTATCGGCTGGTGTTACAGCTTGAACAACAGGTGCAGCGCCTGCGCACCAAAAATAGCGTACTCAAGGACTGGCCCAGGGTCAGTGCCGCGTCGGTGGAGCATCCACGTTCACCCCGTCATGTCTTGCAGAAGTCGATTGAAGTACTGGAAAAACTGAACCGGTTGCGGCAGATCCGCCAGCAGGGTGCGATAACGATTCCACCGTATCCCTCGCGTTATATTACGCCGGATGAAGTGTACGACGCGGTTGATCGGCTGGTAGACGAGGTTGCTGTTTTATTGCATATCGATCGCCGGGTTACTGAAGGGCAGTGGCTGCCAGCAAAGGGTAATCGTTATACCCCCACTGATGTGTACGGTAAGCTCTGGGAGATATCCCTTGCACTGGATCCCTTACTTGGCATTCGTGGTTTCTCTCCGGATGATGTTTATGCTCAGGCAAAGTACGTTGTTGAGATGGTGCGTTTTTTGCGCTTGAGCCAGAACCTGCCGAGTACGGTCGCTATGCCTGTGCGGCTAAAAAATCAGCACCCCAACCATGCCTTGAAAGCGTCTTATCAGTTATTGGCCCGAATCAGCCAGGCTGAACGTAACCTCTGGATGCAGCCTGAGCCGGTACCGGAGGTTCCACGGCGGGTCATCCGTCCCACTGAGGTGTTTGATGCCTTGCAGATTGTCATTGCAGAACTTAAACGCATTAAATTCCGGCTGGGTGTTGAGCGCAATATCCCCCTGCCTGCTGTAGAGAAAGGTAAGTCACCCAGTGATGTGGTGCAGTTACTGGCCTGGGCACAGATGGCGATGCCAAGGTTTGAGCTGCAACGGCCTCTGTTTCAGTATGATCAGCGTGCTTTGGTCCGAAAGCCTGCCGATGTCATGAAGGTGGCGAAGAAAATTGACTATGGGCTGCGCATTTATCAGCAACAGCGTGGCATTCGTAATACGCCACAACAGGCACCCACGACGCCTTCACTTGCACCTAAACACGTGTATCAGAAAACATTGGTGAACCTTGATAAAGTTGCCCGGCTGCGTCAGCAGGTAGGGCTTGGGGCGACGGTCGTACCGCGTTATCCGCTGCGCTCAATTACCCCCAATGAAGTGTATGAACTGACCATCCGGCTACGGGATGAACTGGACCTGGTGTATCAGACCAGTGGGATCACAGTGCCGGTGGCGGACGCATCGGTTTCTGGGGCGCAAGGTAGCCAGGTGACACCGAGTGATGTCTATCGTCAGATGTGGAATATTTCCTATCGGCTGGACACTATTCTGGGGCCTAACGGCTTTAGCCTGCAGGATTTGTATCAGCAGACTCTGCTGATAAACCAGGAGTTGATGTTACTGGTGAATCACCTTGGTCGACAACAGACAGCGATGATACCTGGGGTGCCTGCCAATGTGTCTTCTGAACAGGTGCTGGTCGCAGCGCAGCAGCTGCTGGAACTGACTGAGCGGGCTCAGCAACGTGCAGGTCTTGTCGGCGGACGGATACCTCGACCGGTGATCTCTGGAAAAATTACCACGGGGGACCTGTTCAACACCGTTGGGGTGATCCGGACCGAGCTGGCGACGTTGAAGCTGCAGCTGGGCGTTATCCAGCTGACCGAGCGCACTGTCGTAGCGGACAAAGTAAACCTGGGTGATGTTTACCAACAACTGGTGCATGGTCAGCAACTGCTGCGCCAGTCTTTGCTGGAGGAATGGGCCGATGTTACGTCGCTTCACGCTGCCGATTAAATACAGTCTGTTTTCACTGCTGATGACACTGACAGGCGTAGCTATTGCGTTATCTGTTGCGTTTTATCAGTCAGACACATTGCTGCGCCAGCAGGCGCTGGAACGCTTATCCGACGACCTGCAGCGCGAGCAGGCAATCCTTAACACTAAGCTCGGCACTCTGGTTGATGACGTCCGGTTTGTTTCTGGTGGTGCGGCGATCGAAGGCATGGTTCGTGCCAGCCTGGCTGGCGGTTATGATGATCTGGAAAACATGACCCAGGAGATGTGGCAGGACCGTTTGCTCGAGCTTTTTAAAACGGTGCTGCAGCAGCGTCATGCTTACACACAAATTCGGCTGATCACTGTGCAGCCCCATGGCAGGGAAATGGTGAGGGTTGATCGGGTAGGCGAAGATCTGATGAAAATGCCGGATGCTCTGCTGCAGGTTAAAGCTGAACATACGTATTTTCAGAAGGCGATCAGGCTCTCGCCGGGTGAGCTGTATATCTCGCCGGTAACGCTGAACCGTGAGCATGGCCGAATTGTTTACCCTCCCCAGTCGGTACTGCGCGTCGCAACCCCAATCTATGGCCCTCTTGGAGTGTATGGCGTGGTGGTGATCAATGCTGACTTTGATCGACTTCTTGAGGCCCTGTATAAGACACCTGAACATATCGAATATTTTCTGACCAATATTGAAGGTGAATACCTGATTCACCCTGATGCTGATCGGCGGATGGCGTTTGATCGTGGACCGGGATATAGCGGTTCTGTGTTTAAGGATTACGACTCATTGAGCCAGTCCTTAACGGGATACTGGCAGACGCTTCAGCGATATCTGCCTGAAAGTCGACAGGGTGTCGTTATACTGCGGTCTTTCTTTGATTCGGGCCATCAGGGTGAGGCAGAGTTCTGGTTAGGTGCGCGTGCTGAGCTGGCGTTATTGCGCACTCAGTCCGATGAGCTTAAAGAGCAGATCTATCTGCTGGCGCTGCTGATTGTGCTGGGGGTGACGATGGGCACTGTGCTGATAGGGCGCTACATTACCCGGCCGATTCTGGGGCTCAAGCAGGCCGCAGACCGTATCAGTTCAGGCGAAGCAGATGTTTATCTTGATACCCATGGTCATGATGAGGTGGCAAGCCTGGCTCAGTCGTTACAGACCATGCTTGAGCATCTGGGGGCTTCACGTAATGATCTGGCGGAGTTAAACCGTTCACTTGAAGACAAGGTCGGCTTGCGTACCCTGGAACTGGAGAATACTAAAGCCGCGCTGGAAACGGGCAATGAAGAACTGGCACGCGCATTGGCAGAAGCTGAGCAGGGCGCGGTGGCCAAAAGCCAGTTTTTGGCCAATATGAGCCATGAGATCAGGACGCCGCTCAATGGCGTGCTGGGGATGGCTGAGCTGCTAATGAGCACGCCACTGGATGAGCGCCAGCAGGGGTATCTGGATACGGTGAAAACCTCGGGTAACACCCTGCTCAATCTGCTCAATGATATTCTTGATTTTTCCAAGCTGGAGGCGGGAAAGCTTAATCTCAGTGAACTGAAATTCAATCCTAATGATGTGGTTGAGCATAGCCTTCAGTTGTTTGTTGAACTGGCCCACAGCAAAGGACTTGAACTGATTCCCGTGACGTTGCCGGCGCTGCCTAACCTGATGGTAGGAGACCCGGACCGGCTGGGTCAGGTATTGATGAACCTGGTCAGTAATGCGATCAAGTTTACCGAACAAGGTGAAGTTGTACTCAGTGTCAGTTGTCTGGAGGAGCGGGCTGAGTCCATGCTGATGCGTTTCTCTGTGCAGGATACCGGGATTGGTATCGCCCCCGACCAGCAGCGCAAACTGTTTGAAAAGTTTGTCCAGGCCGATGGTACCAGTACCCGCCGTCACGGCGGAACCGGGCTGGGGCTGGCGATCAGCAAGCAGCTGGTTGGTCTGATGGGGGGGGATATCCAGCTACAAAGCACGATTGGGCAGGGCACGCTGATCTGGTTTGATGTGGAGCTGAGTAAAGGTCCGGTACAAAAAGTAGCGGCGGATGCGCAGGCTCTGATACAGGGTAAGCGTGTGCTGGTGGTTGATGACAATAAAACTAACCGTGACCTGTTGCACCAGATGGTGCGCTCGTGGGGTATGCACAGTAGCAGGGCTGCTGATGCCAGTACGGCTTTTCATCATCTGATTGATGCCGCCGAGCGTGGTGCACCGGTGGAGCTTATTCTGCTCGACCATATGATGCCTGGCCAGAATGGACTCTCATTGGCCAGCGAGGTCAGTCAGCACCCTCTGTTACAGACGCCCAAGGTAATCCTGCTGACGTCAATTTCAGATCAATTATCGGCAGATGAACTCAGTGGTTGTGGTATCTGTTCCATGATGACTAAACCGTTACGTCAGTCACAGCTGTACAACCAGATTATTCATTGCATCGAAGGGCCGCTGGAGGCTGTCTGTACGAAACCTGTAGCTGAGCCTGCATCGCGACCGGTACTGGAAGCACACAATAGTCGGATATTACTGGTTGAAGATACCCCCCTCAATCAGCGTGTTGCTGAAGGAATGCTGGCAACGCTAGGCTATCAGTCTGATCTGGTATGCAATGGTCAGC
>JAIBDV010000392.1 GCA_024686055.1 Neptuniibacter sp. | reverse complement strand
GTTGCTGGCGGCTCAGAGGCAGGTGTAAGGCCATATTGACCTTGGCAATTGCCGCTTCCAGGGTCATATCATTACCGCTGATAACCCCTAGTTCATTCAATGCGCTACCACTGGCATAGGCCCCCTGGGCCATATGGCCGGTGTGACAGTGGCTGATGTTCAGCACCAGCTGGTTGCCGTCGGCCATGTCCTGGAGCAGGGCCATAAACTCGGTATCAGCATCCGGTGGATTACCCACGCCATAGCTTTGCAGCACCAGTGCCTCAACACCGGCGGCCTGTACCAGGGGCCGCAGGGCGGCACCGGGCATGCCCGGGTAGACGGGCAGGACCAGCACTTTGCCAGACTCAAACTCAGGCACGCGGAAATCAAAGGGCGTCTGCGGTAGCAGCAGGGCGCTGTTCAGGCGCAGGTGAATGCCCACATCGCCCAGCCATGGGTAATTGGGGGAATCAAAGGCGGTAAAACCATCGCTGACGACTTTACTGGCCCGGTTACCGCGCAGCAGGCGGCCGCCAAAGTAGAGGCAGACTTCATGCAGACTGTTATAGCAGGCAAAGGCCAGCGCACTGGCCAGATTCTCCACCCCATCGGAGCGCGCCTGAGACAGCGGAATCTGTGAGCCCGTGACAATGATCGGTTTATTACAGCCCAGGAACATAAAGGACAGCATCGAGGCGGTGTATGCCATGGTGTCAGTGCCATGTAACACGACGAAGCCCTGGTAATCATCCCAGCGCGCCAGCAGCAACTGGCCAATCTCGGTCCAGTGCTGGGGTTGCAGATTAGAGCTATCAATCAGGCAGGGCAGTTCCAGCAGGTCGTAGTCTGGCAGCGTGCTGCGGGTGCTGTGGCTTAGCTGCTGTTCGAGCAGAGGCTGCAGCCCGGTGCTGGGAACATAGCCTTTATCGGAGGGTTCCATGCCGATGGTGCCACCGGTGTAGATAATCAGTACTTTCTTGCTCATAGGTCCTGCTTCAGCAAGGCGCACACGATAATGTCTGCGCGACAGAGAGTGGAATTATCGCGACTATACCGCGCTCTCAAGACAAAAGCGCGACTTTCAGCTGACAGGGATGAAGGGTAGAAAACGGCCCGCACAGGGAGCGGGCCGGACGGTGAATGAATAATCAGGCGTCGTCGTAAATGGTCGGGATCGGCTGGCGTTTATGCTGAGTGACAGTGTAGATAGACACCAGCCGGTCGCGGACATGATCGCTGACCGGTTTACCTTCCAGAAAATCGTCGATCTGATCGTAGCTTAGTTCCAGCGCATCTTCGTCGGCTTTCTGTGGGGCCAGTTCTTCCAGGTCAGCCGTCGGCACCTTACCAACCAGCAGCTCAGGCGCACCCAGAGTGGCTGCCAGTTGGCGTACCTGGCGCTTGCTCAGACCAAACAGTGGGGCCAGATCACAGGCACCATCACCGTGTTTGGTATAAAAACCGGTGATGTTTTCCGCAGAGTGGTCGGTTCCCAGCACCAGGCCACCGGTCAGGCCAGCAATTTCATACTGGGCAATCATCCGCGCGCGGGCTTTGACGTTGCCTTTAACAAAGTCGACCTTCGCGCTGCATTCGGGAATCAGGCCGGTATTGGCCAGCGCGTTATGGCTGGCAGCGTGCAGACCATCAACCCCCGCTTTGATATTGACGCTGACCGCCTGGGTCGGCTGGATAAAACTGACCGCCAGCTGGGCTTCGTCTTCATCCTGTTGCTCACCGTAGGGCAGGCGCACCGCGATAAAACGGTAGTCACCAGTGTTGCCAGCCTGGTTCAGCTGCTCTACCGCCAGCTGGGCCAGTCGGCCACAGGTGGTCGAATCAACCCCGCCACTGATGCCTAGCACCAGGGTTTTACAGTGTGCCTGCTGGAGTTTGCGCTTGATAAACTCAACGCGGCGTTCGATTTCAAAAGCCGGGTCAATCTCCGACAATACGCGCATCTCTTGGCGAATCAGCTGATCCATTTCCATGTTCTTTACCATCAGTCCGGTTACCTGTGTCCGCAACAGCCGATGCACCGTCAATGGGCAGGCGGGGATCGGAACAGGGCAGTGTTCAGAAGTTTATGGCCCTATGATACCGAAAACAGCCACTGGATTAAGGGCCAGGGGCGTAACTCGCTATTTAATAGCAGGGAATGTGCCAGCCCGTAAAGCAGGCAGCGCATATTCAAGGTGAATCAGGTACAGTTAGTCATATTATCAACAGCTAACAATAACAGTCTGTTTTATATGGCAAATTTTCATACACACATCGCCGTTGCGGCGGCAGGCAGCGGCTTGCTGGCGTCCACTGTATTAGCCGCCGACGCCGTAACACCGGGCCAGGCAACCGTACTCTGGGCCGTCGGTGCAGGCGCGGGCCTGTTACCGGATATTGACTCGGACTCTTCCCGTTCCATTCGCTGGATTTTTAATGGCCTGGCGGTGATCTCTGCACTGATTGTCCTGATGGTGCTGCACACCCAGCTGTCACTGTACGCCCTCTGGGCCGCCATGGGCTTTACCTATATGGCGATTCGCTACGGGGCTATGCCACTGTTTGCCGAGTGGACCATACACCGGGGCATATTCCATTCGATACTGGTGCTGCCATTTTTTGCTCTGACCACGGTGGTGGTGTCGGATCAGGTCTTTCTGTTGCCTGTTCACCTGAGCTGGCTGGCGGGATTGTTCGTGTTATTCGGTGCTTTTATCCATCTGCTGCTGGATGAAATCTATGCCGTTGATCTCGAAGGTGCCCGGCTGAAAGCCTCCTTTGGTACCGCCTTGAAACTGTTCAGTTTTAATAATTTGCTGGGCAGTGTCAGTATGGCGGCGACGGTGGCTGCGCTTGTGCTTGTTGTGCCCCCCATTGAGCCGTTTGTGCAGTTTGTGACGGCAGTGGACTGGCTGAAAGTACTTAACCTGCCGGTGTAAACCTGACATTTCTGTTCGCCGTCACTGCTGTGACGGCTGTCTCTGTACTCTTTCCTGGCTGCTTGCGCATTATTTAGCGTCATATTTTTGGTACCAGCTAAACCCAACCGATAAGACCAGCCCCT
>JAIBDV010000397.1 GCA_024686055.1 Neptuniibacter sp. | reverse complement strand
GCCCTGGCGGCTTTGCTGACGCTCTTCGCGGAACACGAAGGGCCGCGTCTGGCCATCAAAACCGGGAAACAGATCCCAGAGCAGCCGATGCATACCGTAACGGTTATCCATCAACATCAGCGCCAGTTGCGAACGTTCGGCAATGCCCGACATCAGGCTGACGCGCGACATATAATTCATACGCTGGCCTCCTGCCAGAGCCAGTGCTGCGCACGGCTGAACTGCCAGCGCTGGCGTGATACGGGCTGATCATGACGCTGGATCTGCTGGGCATTGCTCAGATCAGACTCGGCACACAGATCAGCCGTAAGGCCCTCCCAGCAATAGACTGCTGTCGCATCCCTCAGCCAGCGCTGTTCCTGCCACTGCTCATCCAGAATTTGTGGGTGCTCATAGTTGTCCAGCGCCGCTTTATAGCCTTGTGCGGTACACAGCTGAGGAGCCAGCGGGGCTGCCAGCACGCAGGCTTTGCGCCCCAGCGATAGCTGAAAGCGCGGTTTACGCAGCGCGGCAGCCAGTTCGCTCAAGGCCCAGCGTGCTGTCGGGTTAGCTTTTACGGCCACCAGCCACTTGCTGTCGCAACGGTATTCCCGGCTCGACAGAACCGTCCCCAGCCGGTCCTGGCCGGTGGTCAGCTCATCACGCCGGGTGCGGTAAACCTGTTTACCCACCGAGTCCGGGGCCTGCACGGTGTGGTAATCACGCAAGGTGGCACCACTGCACAATTGCTTTATGGCGAACTGGTAGCCTGTATTCAGCGCCTGTTGTTCAGTGTCCTGCTGGCGTGTGATACCCAGCGCAGCGCCGAGTAGCCCCAGCAGTGCCGAGCGACCAGGGTAGTACTCACTACGGCGGGTGCCCCCCACCGCACTATCACCCCAGCTGGCCAGTGGGCCGTAGAGTCGAAACACCAGATAATCCATACGCTGCCCCCTTATTCGCTGACAAAGGCAAGTAACGCCGCCAGGCTGCCGGTGCCGTCAACCACGTTCAGTGCCTGGCATCCGGCATAACAAGGACCATACACGGCATCAAAGTTATCCCGCTGTTCACACAGTGCCTTAATGGCATCCCGGGCATAGTCCTGGCTGCTGTGCTGATCAATCGGCTTGAGAAATGCCGCAGACAGTGAGCGTGGCTGTTCATCACCCTTTTCTGCCAGCGCGTAGGTGGCATAGGCGCGGCTGCCGAAACTGTTCTGTTTGCCGGTGGGGGCTATTTTGAGGGTCGCTTCGGTCAGCGCGGCAATGGCTTTACGCGCCAGCGCTTCGTCACCGGCCAGATTTTTCACCAGCAGTTCGCGATTGATGCAGATGTAGCTATAAAACAGCCCGGCGGCAAAGCCAGTTTCACCAATATGCGCAGCACCGGCGTCTTCATTGCCATCATTGAGATCATCTACGGCGGTAAAGTAGTCATCTTCGATCACCACCGGATGTACCGAAATAGCATGTGCTACCTGGCAGGCCGCTTCGGTGTTAAAGGCCGGGCTGGAGGCCAGCATACGGCCGAACATGGCGATGTCGGCGGCCTGATTGTCTTTGCGTAACAGCGCCAGTTCAGCGGTTTCAGGCTCTCGCTGTTCGGTGATCAGGGTGGCAGTGAGGCTGTTCAGCGCCTGTTGTTCCAGCGGGCTGATGTGCACCAGCTGTTCGATCTCCAGATCTTCCAGCGGTTTATCTTTTTTGGTGGCTTTCAGTTTGCCGAACACCGCGGCCAGGGCCTGGGCCCACTTTTTCGCTTTAGTCTCACTGATACCGCCCGCCAGCATCTGCTCATACACCTTAATACCGAGCATTTTGGTGCGACAGCCCAGGTGATCAGCCAGCGCAGACTGGAACAGTTCCGAGGTACGCCAGTGCCGTTTCAGGCTCTGAGATGACACCCGCAGACGATCGACACCGCCCATTTTGGCGGTTTTCGGCCGGCCCATATCATCGCGGTTAAGGTTAGCCGGTGGGTAAGACGTCAGCAGGTGCAGCTGGATAAAGCGGTTGTTGGTATCCGTCATGATGTTGTCCTTAACAATGAATTCAGTTAGCCGGTAACGCGGCGTAATAGTCTTGTGCCCAGCATACGGCCAGCCGTTTGATGGGCTGGCGATTCACGCCGTAACGGTGCTCCTGGCACCAGTGCAGAATGCTGTCGGCCAGCGAGACGATATTCACCTTCCCTTTGACCAGCGCAATCGCCCGTACCAGGTTACGGTAGAACTCATCGTGGTCACGGCTTTTTTGCAGGCGCGTAAAGCGGGCTTCGCTCATCGGGGCTTTACCGCCCTTCTCCGCTGGCGTCGCCAGCTGAGCAACAAAAGAAAATTTACCATGGTGGCGTTTACTGTGGGCCAGGGCCCCGGCAACCATGGCTACGGCGACCAGGGTGTCGGCGTCATGGGCAGTACAGTGCGGGATACCCCGGCGATGGATCAGGCTGCGCAGGCCGGGGCTCAATACCAGTTCATCCGGGCCCTGGGCACGGCGCAGGGTTGCCCGTTCAGCCTGGCCGCCTTTGCCACTGTCCTGGGCGTTGTGCAGCCAGAGAAACCACTGCTCCAGTGCTTCGGCAGCGGCCTGGTGCTGGGAAAAACGAAATTTCAGATTAAGCTCGCTCATCCGCCAGCCTCCTCGGTCAGGGTTGTCTGCGCTGCCGCCGGATAGCGGGTGCGGTAATCTTTAATCAGTTTGCTGAAGTTGAACTTGCGCCCCATGGCAGCACGGGCATTCATAATCCGCTTCAGCGGTAAATCCTGAGGCGCACTTTCCAGCGTCCAGCGGTCGAAACACTGTTGCTGGCAGTGCTGCACATGGCGCAGCCAGTCATTCATCAACGGGGCGATATCATCCACCTCCGCCTGCTGGCTGAGCTGCTGTACGCAGCTAAAGAAGCGCTGC
>JAIBDV010000117.1 GCA_024686055.1 Neptuniibacter sp. | reverse complement strand
CCGCCGTACAGACGTAATTTTGCCTAACCAACGAGAATCAAAACGTTGAGCACAGAACAATCAGTATCGCAGCAGACCTCTGCTGACAGCAATGACAGAAACGAAAAGCGTAACCCGCGTCGCCGTCGTCGCCCGGGTAGTAGCAGCCGTCGTCGTGCGCCGTCTCGACGCCCTGATGTTCAGGAAACTCAGGACGTTCAGGAGACTCAGGAGGTTCAGGGAATTCAAAACGTTCAGGGAATTCAAAACGTTCAGGAGGCTCAGGACGGACCGGTTGTTCAGCAAAATGTGGCTGACAGTACGGGCTGGAACCCGGCGCAGTTTGTGGTTGAACCTGAAGAGGGCAAGCGCCGCTTCCATGACTTTAACCTGCCTGATGCGCTGATGCAGGCCATTGCGGAGCTGGGTTACCAGTACTGTACGCCGATTCAGGCAGCCACCATTCCGGTGTCGCTGGCGGGCAAAGATATTATTGGTAAAGCACAGACGGGCACCGGTAAAACCGTGGCGTTCCTGCTGGGGATTATTACCGATCTGATCGACTACCCGTTGACCGAGCGTCGTCGCAAAGGCGAGCCCCGTGCCCTGATCGTTGCGCCAACCCGTGAGCTGGCGCTACAGATCGGTTCGGATGCCGAGAATCTGGCGAAACATGCGGGTTTACACGTGGTGACGCTGGTCGGTGGCATGGACTACGACAAACAGCGCCGCCAGCTGCGTGAACGTGATGTTGATATTCTGGTGGCGACACCGGGCCGTCTGATCGATTTCGTCAATGGTAAAGAAGTCGACCTGTACAATGTTGAAGTGCTGGTGCTGGACGAAGCTGACCGCATGCTGAGCATGGGCTTTATCCCGGATGTGCGGACGATTATCCGTAATACACCGCGTAAGGGTGCTGATCGTCAGACGTTGCTGTACAGCGCTACGTTCTCCGATGACATTATGAACCTGGCGAATCAGTGGACACTGGAACCGGAAATCATCGAGATCGCTCCGGAAAAGAAAACCACTGACAATATTACTCAGCGGGTGTTCCTTGTCGCCGGTGAAGATAAATATAAACTGCTGCGTAACTACATTCGCGTCAATAATGTCGAAAAAGTGATCGTATTCTGTAACCGTCGTAACCAGACCCGTGATCTGGCAGCGCGACTGGAAAAAGACGGTGTGAAAGCGGCACTGATGTCCGGTGAGATTCCACAGAACAAGCGCCTTAAAGTACTGGAAGGTTTCCGTGAAGGGGATGTTCAGGTATTGGTAGCGACCGATGTTGCTGGCCGTGGTATTCACATTGATGGCGTGACTCACGTGATTAACTACCACCTGCCAGAAGAAGCGGATGACTATGTACACCGCATTGGCCGTACCGGTCGTGCCGGTGCGACAGGCACATCGGTTTGCTTCGCCTGTGAACAGGATTCGTTCATGATTCCTGAGGTTGAGGCGGAAACCGGGGTTAAGCTGGAATGTGTCCATCCGGACCCGGAACTGCTGGAAGACCTGTCCTGATCTCAGGCGGCCTCTTATGAAAACCCTTGACCAGATACGACTGGATACACCGTTCAGTCGTATTTCACCGTTGCTGACCCGCCCGGTGCAACCGCAGCCACTGGTCAACCCCCATGTGGCTGCGTTCAGTGCCTCGGCGGCCAGTCTGCTGGATCTTGATCCTTGTGAAATTACCGCCGCAGGGCTGGTTAAGGCCTTTGCCACGGACCAGCTGCTGGTGGGCAGTGAGCCGGTTGCTACAGTGTATTCAGGTCATCAGTTTGGTGGTTATACTCCGCAACTGGGGGATGGCAGGGCGCTACTACTGGGTGAATACGAGAACCGGCTGGGCGAGCGCTGGGAAATCCAGCTCAAAGGCTCGGGCAAAACGCCTTATAGTCGCCACGGTGATGGCCGGGCGGTGATGCGCTCGACGATCCGTGAGTATCTGGCCAGTGAAGCCATGGCGGCGCTGAATGTGCCGACGACCCGTGCGCTGTGCCTGTTTGGCAGCGAAACACCGGTGGCCCGCGAAAGCATCGAAATGGGGGCCTTACTGGTGCGCCTCAGTCCCAGCCATATCCGCTTTGGTCATTTCGAATACCTCTACTACACCCGTCAGCATGAAGCCTTGCCGTTGCTGGCTGATTTCCTGATCCGTCGTTTCTACCCTCAGGTGGCGGGTGATGCTGATCCTTACGGCGCGCTGTTTGAACAGATGGTCGAACGTACGGCGCGGCTGGTAGCACACTGGCAGGTGGTGGGGTTCGCCCATGGCGTACTCAACACGGATAATATGTCGGCGATTGGTGTGACCCTGGATTATGGTCCCTATGGATTTCTGGACCAGTATCATCCGGGCTTTATCCCTAATACCAGCGATACGACTGGGCGTTATGCGTTTGCGGCGCAACCCAATGTGGTGCTGTGGAACTGTGTCGCGCTGGCTCAGGTGTTTACCGCGCTTACCAGTCGGGAGCGGTTGGAGCAGGCGCTGTCACGTTATGAACCAGCCTTTCAGCGTACCTACGCTGAGCTGATGGCAGCACGTTGCGGTTTGCCGTTCAGCAATGGCGTAACAGAACGGACCCGTGATGAGCAGACCGCGACATTGATTCGTGAGCTGCTGGCGCTGATGGAACAACATAAAGCGGATTACACGCTGACATTTCGGGCGCTGGTGGATGCCGCCGAACAGGATAGCCTTGAGCCCCTGCAAGCGCAGTTACCGGCGGCTGAACTGGCTGACTGGTTTCAGCGCTACCGGGCACACCAGGGCGGAGATGCTCAGTTACGGGCCTTGATGGCGCGCAGTAATCCACGGTTGCAGTTACGTAACTACCTGGCCCAGCTGGCGATCGAAGCGGCTGAACAGAGTGATTATTCTGTGCTGGATGGTCTGATGGGCGCATTGCGCACACCCATGGCGGTGCTCAGTGACAACCAGCAACATTTCGCGGCACCCCCTCCGCAGTGGGGCTGTAACCTTAACCTGAGTTGCTCTTCCTGATATGACTGATAAACATAACACCCGTAAGATTTCGCGCATTATTGCAGTGGTCGTCAGTGCAGTCTTTGCTGCGTTGGCCGTTGCCGGGTTTAACCGCACCGGGGATGTGACCCAGCTGGTGCTGTTTCTGGGTCTGTCTGGGTTCAGCTACATGCTGGTGATCTATCTCTTTAAAGGGATAAATCGGCTGCTGGATGCCGTGGATGATCGCGAGCACTGATGCACGCCAATAAGCAGTGTTGTATCACTTGAGTTATAGAAGCGGTGCTGCCAGGATGCGCCGCTGTGTGTTTTCCTGAGGAGTAAGCCTGAGCATGGTTGAAGCAAAGCGTATTACCGTACTGGGTGGTGGCAGTTTCGGCACGATTATCGCCAACATTGCTGCCAGTAATGGCCACCAGGTTCGGCAGTGGATGCGGGACGAGACGCGGGCTGCTGAAATTCGCGAATGCCGCGAGAATAAACGCTACCTGCCGGGTTATCCATTAAGTGAGAACCTGGAGCCGGTCTGTGATCTGCAGACGGCCGTCAGTGATGCTGATCTGATCTTTGTCTCCATTCCCAGCTCCGCCTTCCGGGCGGTCATCCGCCAGGCTGCGCCGTTTATTAAGCCGGGCCAGCTGGTCGTCAGCACGACCAAGGGAATTGAAGCCGATACGTTCAGCCTGATGAGTGAAATTCTGACGCAGGAGCTGGAAGGGGCACGCATCGGTGTGCTCAGTGGCCCGAATCTGGCTAAGGAGATTGCCCGTGGCCAGCTGACGGCGACCGTGATTGCCAGTGATGACAGCTTGCTGCGCAGTACTGTGCAATCGGTGCTGCACAGTGCCTGCTTCAGGATTTACGCCAGTGATGACTCCTATGGGGTTGAGCTGGGCGGCACGCTGAAAAATATCTATGCCATTGCCGCAGGTCTCAGTGCTGCGCTGGGTATGGGTGAAAACACCAAAGCGATGCTGATGACCCGCTCACTGGCGGAGATGAGTCGCTTCGCTGTCTCCATGGGCGCGAATCCGATGACGTTTATCGGCCTGGCGGGCGTGGGGGATCTGATTGTGACCTGTATGTCACCACTGAGCCGTAACTACCGTGTGGGTTATGCGCTGGGTGAAGGTAAAACCCTGGACGAGGCTGTCGCGGCGCTGGGTGAAGTTGCTGAAGGGGTGAATACTCTCAAGCGAGTTAAAGCCAAGGCTCAGGAGCAGGAAATCTACATGCCACTGGTCTGGGGGCTGTATGAAGTGGTGTTTAATGCCGCGCCGGTAGCTGAAGTCGTCAAAACACTGATGCTCAATGAACAGAGCACGGATGTGGAGTTTGTACTGCCGCGAGATCACGCTGGATGATGGTCTATCTGATGCGCCACGGCATTGCCGAGCCCTTTGGCTGTAAGCCGGACCCACAACGGTCACTGACTGCTGTGGGTCGGGCGCGGGTTCAGGCACAGTTTGAGGCCTGTCAGCCCTTGCTGGCAGTTCAGCGGATTGTACACAGTCCCTATTTACGGGCCCAGCAGACGGCTCAGATCGGCGCTCAGGTGCTTACCGGTACGCCGCTGATTGTTGATGGCCGGTTGACTCCGGATGATGATCCGGCCACTGCACTGGCAGTGCTGGAGCAGTATGCTGATCTGCCCACGCTCTATGTGACACACAATCCACTTATTGGCCGATTGATCGGTTTGCTCTGTGAGGGCAGCAGTCGCGTGGTTGAGCCAATGGAGACGGGTATGCTGGCCGCGATTGAGTGTAACTGGCCTGCCGCAGGGATGGGTACGCTGGCCTGGAAACGGGCTGTGCCGCGTTAAATATTGAGCGAAGGGTTTTGCTGGGGAGCTGCCCGGTCCTTCGGGCGGTGGCTGTCCTTATAGCTAAGTAGCTAAGGGGCTGTTCTCTGGCTAAGTTTCGCAACTGAACACAGAGGGCCGGGTAATGGCTTTGTTCCTCTGCTGATCAACCTCTTCTCTGAGTAGCTTCCACCGACTATCTTTCTGGATCACAATCGACAGGCAGCATTGGCACTGACAGGTATATCCAGAGGTGACAGGCAGGTGGCGCAACGCGGGGTGAGGGCGGTTCTGTAAAACCAGATCAACACAGAGTACACATGCGTTTTCCATTCTTACCTCACTGCACGGCTATCATTCATAGCGCTATGTTCAAGCTAGCACAGGGGCAGCGGGCTGCTTCCTGGAATAATTCCTAATTCTTCAGTATCTCGGTGTAATCCCTTCAGTCCTCTGTATAACGCTATAAAATATAGTAGGTTATCTTTTCGAAAAGTGTGTCAGGCATGTCTGGGAATAAGATGGATCTCGCATATCAGGCTTACGACAAAGACTCAAATCGGCGTCTAAACTTGAACA
Source organism: Neptuniibacter sp. (assembly GCA_024686055.1). GTDB lineage: Bacteria > Pseudomonadota > Gammaproteobacteria > Pseudomonadales > Balneatricaceae > Marinobacterium_C. Next base: position 2,820 of record JAIBDV010000117.1, on the reverse strand, counting down.
CTGGCATGCAAGGGACTGGTCAGCAGGGAGTGCCGGGCCGAGGTGCTCGCTGGGTAGTGACATAAATTATCGGTGATGGATGATGGTTTCTATGAATATATTTGTAGGAAATCTGCCGTTTCGAATGTCTGCGTACGAGATTGAAAGGTTGTTCAGTGCTTATGGGATTATCAGTTCGGTGCGGGTGATTCTGGACAGGCATACCGGTCGTTCACGGGGGTTTGGCTTTGTTGATATGCCTGACTACCATGAGGCCAGGGAGGCAATCAGTATCCTCAATGGTTATGAAATTCAGGGGCGTCCAATCTCCGTCAATAGTGCGCATTCGCGTGAATATCATGACCCTCAGTCACTGGCGGGCTAGTACTTACCTGTTGTTTTATCTGGTTTCCGGGTTCTGTCAGATTGGGCCCTTTGTCTCATCGGTTTGCTACTTTATGTATTCATCTTCTGCTATAACGGCGTATTCAATTGCGGGTGTGCAGGGGTTACCTGTTATCTGTATGTGCGCCGACTCGGAGTGAGTAACATGAAGGAACCGCAGCCACTTTCTACCTCGGCATTAGCCCGGGCTCTGCATAAAACGGTTCGTCAGATGTTTGCTGAGCTGGCTGTGCTGGGCTGGATTCGCCGCGATGGTGAGCAATGGCAGCTGACGGCCAAAGGTGAGTTTGAAGAGGGTGCCTATCGGGAAAGCAGCCGGTTTGGACGCTATATCGTGTGGCCAGCGTCTGTGTTGGAGCATCGCGCACTGGTGCAGACACGGAATCAGTTTATCAGCGCGACAGTGATGGGGCGTGAGCTGCAGCTGTCGGCTCAGACCGTTAATCGCCTGCTGGCTGAACGCGGCTGGATTCGCCCAGATGCCAAGGGCTGGCGGCTGACGGACACAGGTAAAGCCCAGGGAGCGCTTCAGCGTGAAGACGAACGTACGGGGATTCCGTATGTCGTCTGGACACCGGACATTTGCGCGCACCCGGTATTAATGCGGTCGATGGCGTTGATCACATCTGCATCTGATAGTGGCCCGGCGACGCTGATACAGACGCTGGACGGTCACCACTGTGCCAGTCAGGTCTGCAGCCGTATCTGTAACTGGCTGTATCTGGCCGGTGTCGCACATGCCGTGGATGTCTGGTTGCCGGTTGAAGAAGCGGTACGCTGTGACCTTTACCTGCCTGAAATTCAGCTGTTTATTGATGACTGGACGGTTGACTCCGGGGCCTCAACGCTGGCGTCACGTATTAACCGCCAAAGCCTGTGTGAACGTCACCAATTGAATTTGTTACAGGTAGATGATGAAGCGGTTGGGCAACTGGATGAATGGTTGTCCCGGGAACTGCGCAAGCGCGGGCTGGATATCTGAAGCCAGCCCTGCCTGCGGTGAACGGTTCAGGGAATCTGCAGGCCGTTGTACATGAATTCAATATCGTTGAGCTGCTCCAGCCAGAGCTGGACAGGGGCCAGCGCTGCAGGGTCAATACCGGGCTGCTGGATGCTTTTAATCCAGGGGTACAGGGCGAAGTCTGCGATGGTCAGGTCATCCCCACAGATAAACCGTTTGCCACTGAGCTGGTTGGCCAGCGCCTGCCAGAGTAAACGAGTCTTATGTTCCAGAGTTCGCGACAATGAGGCGTTGGCGTCCAGGGTTTCATGTACCTTACTGAGCACTGGAGCAACATCACTTTGTTGCCAGATCACCCACTGTAGACACTGATAGCGCAGACTAGCGTCCTCAGGCAGGAAGCGGCAGCTCTTCTCTGCCAGATAGATCAGTATGGGCGCGCAGCCAAAGATTGATAGCGGCTGTAAATCGGGCCCGTCCGGATCAGTGATGGCGGGGACTTTATTCGGGCTGATCGCCTGAAACTGGCGTGGCTGCTCCTGCAGGTTGAGCACATCAACCGGATGCACGCGGTAGGGGATCTGGGCGGCTTCCAGCATGGTTGCGACGCAGTGGCCGTCAGCGGTGCTCCAGGTGTAAAGATCAATCATGTACGCTCCTCAGGGAGTGGCGAAGAATTGATAGATCTGCACCAGTTCTTCTTCAGTAAAGGTGATGATAACCAGCTGTTGGCCTGGTTGTATCAGATCCGGATTCCGTCCCAGCATCCCTTTGTCATAATTATAGATATAAGATTCCTGCACCTTGCGTTGCAGGATATGCCCCAGAAAGGAGCTGCGACTGTCGTGTAAGCGCTCATCTGCATCACTGGGTATGCTGGCCTGGGCTGCATTTGTATTGCCAGGCAGGGCGATACCTTCGGCGAATGAGTTGACTAATGCTGCCTGAATAATCCCCCACATTCCCTGATCATCGTTCTGATGTACGGCATGAAGGTAGAAAATTTTGTTGGCGGAATTTTCCGGGTGATCCAGCAGTTCTTTGAGTTTTATCTGGCGGCCATCACTGGGCAGCAGAGTCGCCTGGCTTTGGGTGATCACCCGTTGTTGCTGGGTAGATATCGCTGTATCTGTTGCTTCTGGTCTGAGCGGGGTTACTGTCAGTCCGGCATCGCTGACGGCATTCACGGTGACGGTGCTGGGTGTCATTACAATGGTGGTGCCCGGTGTTGTTGTGGATGTACCGCTGGTGATGGTGATCAGATTCATCGCTGCCGGGGCGCTGATGGGAGTGGTTGCTTCGCTGGCTAAGCCAGGCCCCGGGCTGGCCTGTTCTATGGGGGTTATGGCAGGAGCGGCGGGGGTGGTTTTGGGTTGATTCCCCGTTCCCGGCGAAGCCTGTGCCGACTGGGCGGATTCCAGCGTGGCGCTGGTCTGGATATGTTTGAGCGGGAGCTGTAGCAGCTGGTCGGCAGT
>JAIBDV010000294.1 GCA_024686055.1 Neptuniibacter sp. | reverse complement strand
ATGAGTGCAGAGGTCATTGCTGACTATAAAGCGCGCATCAAACAGCTGCTCAAAGAGAAAGATGCCTGCCTGGTTGCGCACTACTACACTGACGATGTGATGCAGGAACTGGCGGATGAAACCGGCGGTTGTGTGTCTGATTCGCTTGAAATGGCACGTTTTGGTGCTAACCACCCGGCATCCACGCTGATTGTGGCTGGCGTTCGCTTTATGGGCGAAACCGCGAAAATTCTCAGTCCTGAAAAGCGTATTCTGATGCCGACTCTGGAGGCGACCTGTTCACTGGATATTGGTTGTCCGGTGGAGGAATTTAGCGCTTTTTGTGACGCCCACCCAGACCACGAGGTGGTGGTTTATGCCAATACATCTGCTGCTGTTAAGGCGCGTGCTGACTGGGTTGTAACGTCCAGTATCGCCCTGAAGGTTGCTGAGCATCTGGCTGATGAGGGCAAGAAGATTATCTGGGCGCCGGATAAGCACCTGGGCTCTTATGTACAGCGTGAAAGCGGTGTCGAGATGCTGATGTGGGACGGTATGTGTATCGTCCATGACGAGTTCCGGGCCAAAGGCGTGCATGACATGCGTAAGGTCTACCCGGATGCAGCGTTGCTGGTTCACCCGGAATCACCGGCCTCTATGGTGGAGCTGGCGGACGCGGTGGGCTCGACCAGCCAGCTGATCAAGGCCGCGCAGGAGTTGCCAAATAAGCAGTTTATCGTTGCGACCGATCGTGGCATTTTCTACAAGATGCGTCAGGCGGCACCGGGCAAAGAGTTTATTGCAGCGCCAACCGGTGGTAGTGGTGCCACGTGCCGCAGCTGTGCGCACTGCCCATGGATGGCCATGAATGGGTTGGAAAACCTGCTACACGTGCTGGAAACCGGCGACCAGGAAGTACATGTGGATGCTGCGTTGATCGAAGACGCGCGTAAGCCATTACAGCGGATGCTGGACTTTAATGCTCAGCAGTAAGCACTGCAGGTAGCGGATACAAAAATGGGGCCTGCAGGCCCCATTTTTATTATCTCAGATACGGTATTGCTCAGCCGTTCAGCGCCTGCACTGCCGCGAGTACTTCATCGACATGGCCTTTCACTTTCACGGTACGCCATTCCTGGCGCAGCACACCCTGGCGATCGATCAGGAAGGTTGAGCGATCGATGCCCATGTACTCGCGGCCATAGTTTTTCTTCAGCTTGATCACATCAAACTGCTTGCACAGCTCTTCTTCTTTGTCGCTGATCAGCTCGAACGGAAAGCTCTGTTTAGCTTTAAAGTTTTCATGGGCGCGCAGGCCATCGCGGGATACACCAAAAATCACCGTGTCAGCCGCTTCAAACTGATCAATAAGGTCACGGAAGTTCTGCCCTTCGGTCGTACAGCCTGGAGTGCTGTCTTTGGGGTAAAAGTAGATCACCACATTTTTGCCTTTGAGTTCAGACAGGGTGATGGTTTGGTCGCTGGTGGCAGCGGCGGAAAAGTCGGCAACGGCTTCATTCAACGCAACAGTGGTCATGCAATAATCCTGATCAGTATCGGGTGGCAGTCAGTCTGCGGTTAATGCAGTACATATTTCATCTGATTTGCTTCACCCGGTTGTGTGGCTACTCATCGCAAGGCGATTTCGTTTAGAATATCAGCCCTTTAGTACGATGACAGTACGATAACAGATTTCTGGAATGGAAGACGCGACTGCCACTGCAACAGCTGGTTGCCCCTGCGGCGTGATCTTCACCATACCCTCGACGGAGAAAACGATGATTACTGGCAGCATAGTTGCGCTTGTCACCCCAATGAACGCTGGTGGTGAGATCGACTGGGTCGCGCTGGATCGACTGACCGAGATGCATGTGGCTAAAGGCACAGATGCGATTGTGGCGGTTGGCACCACAGGCGAGTCCGCGACACTGGATTGCAAAGAGCACTGCGCTGTAATCAAGCGGGTGGTTGATGTTGTTAATGGGCGTGTGAAGGTGATTGCCGGTACGGGCGCCAATAGTACAGCTGAAGCGATCGAGCTGACCGGTGAGGCAAAAGCGGCGGGGGCCTATGCTTGCCTGCTGGTAACGCCGTATTACAACAAGCCGACTCAGGAAGGGCTGTTTCTGCACCATAAGGCAATCGCCGAAGCCGTTGATATTGATCAGATTCTTTACAATGTGCCAGGCCGTACTGCCTGTGACATGCTGCCAGATACCGTTGTTCGGCTGGCTGAGATTTCAAATATCGTGGCGATTAAGGAAGCAACCGGTGATCTGGAACGCGCCCGTGAACTGATCCAGCGGCTACCTGCGGATTTTGCGGTCTACTCCGGTGATGATGCGACGGCCACAGAGCTTATGCTGCTGGGTGGTAAGGGCAACGTTTCGGTAACGGCAAATGTAGCGCCAGCTGAAATGGCACAGTTGTGCCAGCTGGCGATGGCAGGGAAGGCGGATGAGGCGCGAGCGCTGAATCAGAAATTGATGCCCGTGCATGAAAAGCTGTTTGTTGAAGCCAACCCGATTCCGGTTAAGTGGGCGCTGAGCGAGATGAACTTGATGGATACCGGTATCCGCTTGCCGCTGACACCATTGTCAGCACCGTTTCACCAGGTGGTCCGCGACGCACTGCGTGCGGCCGACGTAATCTGAAGGGCCACAGACTGTTATGACTAAACGAATTTATGGTACCGCGCTGGCTGCGCTTTCCCTGACCGGCTGTGGCATGTTGACCGATAATCCGGTGTACGGGCCGGATGGTCTGATTTACGATCGCTCTCTGGATTATCAGGCTGCCCAGCAGCACGAATCGCTGGTGATACCGCCGCATTTGCGCGCTAAAAACGTACCGAACCCGCTGGAAATTCCGGCCATTGGCGAAACTGCGAGTGAACAGCGTACCGGTGGTTTCGTGGTGCCACGACCTGAGTTCTTCTATGCCGATAGTGGTAATGAGAAAGTGAACCTTGCACGTGATACGACAGATCGTCATGACAAGGTGATTGTCGTGGATGAGTCCATCGGCGATGTCTGGGTTAAATTACAGGAGTTCTGGGCGTTTAATGGCATCGAAGTTGCCAAGTCTGACCCGCAGTCCGGGGTGATGGAAACCCAGTGGATGGAGCGCTCCGGGGCCGAGCTGAGCATGATTGACAGCTGGATCAAACGCTTGACCTTCAGCGATGATAAAGGGCCGAGCCGGGACAAACTGCGCGTTGATCTGCGTCCTGACCCGAACGATACTGCGCGTACTTCAATCAAAATGCGCCACGTGAAATTCCCGGCGGATCAGCAGGTCAGTGCAGTGAACTGGGATGAGCAGTCCCAGGATGTCAGTTATAAAACGGACATGATGTTCGAGATGCTGCGTTACCTGAGCAAGGCCAGTGGCGACCGCGATGCTACCAGTCTGGTGGCACTGCGCGACAAAGTGAACGTCTCCAGTCAGCTCGGTCGTGACTCGCGCGGTAACCCGGTATTACGACTGGACGGCTCTATCGATACCGTATGGCAGCAGCTGTCTGTCGCGCTGGATAAAGCCGCAATGGATGTGGGTACCCGTGATCAGAAGAAGGGTGTCTTCTACATGACTTACACCACCTCAACGCCGTTTGAAGAGACCCAGGAGCAGGGCTTCTTTGACTGGTTGCACTCCGATCGTGGTGAGATCACCCTGAGCACCAGTTTTCTTGATCGTGCAATGGGGGCTGAAACTTCTGCCAATGATGACCCGAATGCCATCCGCTACAGCTCGAAGACAGTTGAGCAGAAGCTGGCGGCTCTGAAAGCTGCACCGGGTTCTACCGATACTGACTTGCTGCCACCTGAGGAGGGTGATCTGGCGGAGCGTAAGGGCTTTAAAATCTGGTTTGGTGGTGAAGTTATTTATGTCTTCGGTGACAACAGAGACGAGGGCGTATATAACGAGAATACTGGCAAGTTCGAACATGTGGGTCAGTATCAGTTGAAACTGAACCGGACCCGTAGCGGCGTATACCTGATTGTACTGACGCATCAGGGGCTGATTGCACCGGCCATTGTCGCTGAAGAACTGTTGTGGGAGGTCAAGGAGCAGCTGCCGAAAAAAGGCTGAGCTGTAACAGCGTCAAGCTGACCTCCTGATCACAAACGCCGGGCTTGCCCGGCGTTGCTGTTTCTGGCACATGGGGGAAAGCAGATGTTGAAAGCGGATGTGTTTTATCAGGGTAAAGAGAAAACGCTCTACCACACGGATAACCCGGATCGGCTGATCCTTGAATTTCGGGACGAAGCTACCGCGTTTGAGGGGCGACGTACCGCGCAGCTCAGTGGCAAGGGGGCGGTAAATAACCAGATCAACGGGCTGATCATGGAGCAGCTGCAACGCTATGGATTGCCAACACACTTCCAGCAGCACCAGAGTGAGCAGGAATCGGTGGTAAAGGCGCTGACGATGTTACCTGTCGAATGTGTGATCCGTAACCGGGCCACCGGCTCGATTTGTCGACGGCTGGGGGTGCCCAGTGATCAGCTGTTACAGCCGGCCACATTTGAGATGTTTCTGAAAAATGATGAGCT
>JAIBDV010000234.1 GCA_024686055.1 Neptuniibacter sp. | reverse complement strand
CAGGGATCGCCGCTCAGTGTTGGGTTGACTGAGGCATAAAGGTTGTTGAGGGGGTGTGGTAGCTGGTCGAGGAGAGGGTGTGTTCCATAGGTGCAATGCCGGTCAGATGCGTCTGTGTAATAAAGGGCGCAGGCCGCCCTTTATTACACAGTTCGTCGCCTTACTTGTTACGCTTAACCGCCATATGCGCCAGCTGCGTCAGGGTGTCTTTGAAGCTGCTTTCTGGCAGAGCGCTCAGGGCAGCAATCGCGTTGTCGGCTTCCTGCTGGGCCTTATCCTTGGTGTATTCAATGGCTCCAGTGGCTTGAACAATGGCCATGATCGGGTCCAGATCTTCCAGCCCGCCCTTGCGGATGGCTTTTCGGATCAGCTTGCGACCCTCTTCATCGGCGCATTTCATTGCCTGAATCAGTGGCAGCGTTGGTTTCCCTTCGGCCAGGTCATCGCCGACATTTTTGCCCATCTCTGCGGCGTTGGACTGGTAGTCCATAACATCATCGATCAGCTGGAAGGCGATACCCAGATGGCGGCCATACAGGCGTAGCGCTTCACGGCCCTCTGGGCTGATATCGCTCTGCAGCAGTGCGCCACATTCGGTGGCTGCCTCAAACAGCATGGCTGTTTTGCCCAGAATCACCTGCATGTACTGCGCTTCGGTGGTGTCCGGATTCTTGCAGTTAATCAGCTGCAGGACTTCCCCTTCGGCAATCACATTGGTGGCGTTAGAGATCACATTCATGATCTCCATCTGGCCGATCTCAACCATGATCTGGAAGGCGCGTGAATAAAGGAAGTCGCCTACCAGTACGCTGGGTGCATTACCCCATTTTGCGTTGGCGGTGGCGTTACCCCGGCGCAGGTCGGAACTGTCGACGACATCGTCATGCAGCAGAGTGGCGGTATGAATAAACTCAATCACCGCCGCCAGGGGGATGTGATGCTGGCCATTATAGCCTGCGGCGTTGGCAGCCAGCAGGACCAGTAGCGGGCGCAAACGCTTACCACCGCTATCAACAATATAGTGGCCTATTTTTTCAACCAGTGGCACCTGTGAGCCCAGGTGGCTGAGGATGTAATCGTTGACGGCGTTAAACTGCGGTTCAATCAGGGAATTCAGTTGATGTGGCTGCATGAGATTGGACTTATATTAAAGATATTCCGGCATGCTAGGGGGCTGCTGTGACACTGTCAAGAAAGCCCCCGATTACAAAAGGTGTATAGAGCTGTTTTTACCAGCCTATTTTGTTTTATATATCAACAGGTTGGCCTTCATGGCTGTGGTTTGGCGTGGTTACGTGGATAATCGGCCGTTAAAGAATGGGTTGCCTGCTTGCTGTACAACAGTTCCTTGCGTATAATTTGCGCCCTGGTCTGCCCACAGATCGCTCCCTACCATATGGCCATGCCATTAGAAGTAGGTTTTTTCTATCTAGTAGCCGGGCAGACATACTTTGGAGAGAAACATGTACGCAGTTATCGTTACTGGCGGCAAACAGTACCGCGTTCAGGAAGGTCAAACCCTGAAAGTGGAAAAACTGGCCGTTGAAGCTGGTTCCAGCCTCGAATTCGACCGTGTTCTGCTGATAGGCAACGGCGACGACATCAAAGTCGGCGCGCCTGTGGTAGAAGGTGCCAAAGTTGCAGCTGAAGTTGTAACCCATGGCCGTGGTAAAAAAGTAAGCATCCTGAAGTTCAAGCGTCGTAAGCACCATATGAAACGTCAGGGTCACCGTCAGTGGTTTACTGAAGTTAAAATCACCGGCATTTCCGGCTGATTCTGTACCTGATCAGGAGATAGAAAAATGGCTCATAAGAAAGCTGGTGGCTCAACACGGAACGGTCGCGACTCAGAATCGAAACGCCTTGGCGTTAAACGTTTCGGCGGTCAGGCTGTTATCGCAGGTAACATCCTGGTTCGTCAGCGTGGTACTAAATTCCACGCTGGTGTTAACGTCGGTCTGGGCAAAGACCACACTCTGTTCGCAAAAGCCGATGGCGTTGTGAAATTTGAGGTTAAAGGCCCTAAGAACCGTAAATACGTAAGCATCGTTTCTGCTTAAGCTAAATGTTGCTTTGTATTAAAAAGCTCCGCTCAGGCGGGGCTTTTTTGTTTTCAGACCGCCGAGTTGTGCGGTCACCCGTAGATGGGAGGACTTTTAATGAAGTTTGTTGATGAAGCTGTGATATCGGTAGAAGCCGGTAAAGGCGGCAATGGTTGTATGAGTTTTCGCCGTGAGAAGTTCATCCCCAAAGGTGGCCCGGATGGCGGTGATGGTGGTGATGGTGGCTCTGTCTTTTTCGAGGCGGATGAAAACCTCAATACGCTGGTCGATTTCCGCTTTACCAGTGCCTACAAGGCTGAGAATGGTAAAGGTGGTCAGACGCGTAACTGTACTGGCTGCAAGGGTGAAGACCTGACGCTGAAAGTGCCGGTGGGTACGACAGTCGTTGATATCGATACCGATGAGGTGCTGGCGGATCTGACTAAAATTGGTCAGATTGAAAAGGTTGCTCAGGGCGGCTGGCATGGGTTGGGTAATACGCGTTTCAAGAGCAGTGTTAACCGTGCGCCACGTCAGACCTCCAATGGTTCTATGGGCGAATCTCGTAACCTGAAGCTGGAGCTTAAAGTGCTGGCGGATGTCGGTATGCTGGGTTTGCCGAATGCGGGTAAGTCGACCTTTATTCGTGCGGTATCCGCAGCGAAGCCGAAAGTGGCGAACTATCCGTTTACCACTCTGGTGCCAAATCTGGGTGTCGTGCGTACTGAGCGTTACCGCAGTTTCGTCATTGCTGATATTCCGGGCATTATCGAGGGTGCAGCAGAAGGTGCTGGTCTGGGAATTCGTTTCCTGCGTCACCTGGCGCGTAACCGTGTGTTGCTGCATATCGTTGACATGGCGCCATGGGATGAGCAGACGCCTGCTGAAGCGGCCCAGGTGGTGGTGGAAGAGTTGCGTAAATTCAGCCCGACGCTGGCAGAACAGCCGCGCTGGTTGCTATTGAACAAGCTGGATATGGTGCCTGAAGACGAGGCTGAGGCGCGCTGTCAGTCGGTGATTGATGCGCTTAACTGGGAAGGGCCAGTCTATAAAATCGCGGCGATCAGTAAAACGGGTGTGCAAACACTGGTGCACGATATTCAGGACTTCCTGGATTTGCGACTGGAAGCGATTGAAGAGAATCCAGAGATTCTTGAGCAGGAAACTGAAGTTCGTGCTCGCATTGATGAAGAGGCGCGTGAGCGTATCGACTTCCTGCGTCAGCAGGGTGGCCGTATTGATAACGAGCTGGATGATGACTTCGACGACGATGATTATGACGTTGAAGTGCAATACGTGCGTGATTAAGTGAGGTGACGTCGTGACGACTGAGCGTAAAGCGTTGCAGCAGGGTAAGCGCTGGGTGGTGAAAATCGGCAGTGCGCTACTGACCAATGATGGTGAAGGCCTGGATCATGCGGCTATTCAGGGCTGGGTGGACCAGCTGGCTGAGCTGCGTAAGCAGGGGCTGGAGATTGTGCTGGTGTCCTCAGGTTCAATCGCGGAAGGAATGACGCGGCTGGGCTGGCGAGAGCGACCGCATGAGATCCATCGTCAGCAGGCTGCGGCGGCGGTGGGTCAGATGGGATTGGTGCAGGCTTATGAAACCAGTTTCAAACGTCACGACACGCATACTGCGCAAATATTGCTGACCCATGATGATCATGCTGAGCGTAAGCGTTACCTGAATGCACGCGCTACGCTACGTACGCTGCTGGAGCTGGGTGTGGTGCCCGTGGTTAATGAGAATGACACCGTGATCACCAAGGAAATACGCTTCGGTGACAATGACACCCTGGGAGCGCTGGTGGCGAACCTTGTGGAGGCTGATGGGTTGATTATTCTGACCGATCAGCAGGGGTTGTATGAGGCTGATCCGCGCAGTAACCCGCAGGCAAAATTTGTCTCGGTGGGGCGGGCGGGTGACCCAGCGCTGGAGGCGATGGCGGGTGGCGGTAGCAAGGGGCGCCTGGGTAGTGGCGGCATGCTGACTAAGGTCAAGGCGGCTAAGCTGGCTGCGCGTTCAGGGGCGGTTACGGTGATAGTCAGCGGGCGAGAAGGCAAAGTGCTTACCCGGCTGAAGGCGGGTGAGGATGTTGGTACCCTGCTGGTGCCTGATTGTGAACCGATGGCGGCGCGTAAAAACTGGATTGCAGGCCATTTGCAGGCGCGTGGTACTCTGGTGCTGGATGCTGGTGCTGTGACGGCATTGCGTGAGCGTGGTAAAAGCCTGTTACCGGCGGGTGTGCGTTCGGCCAGTGGTGATTTCTCCCGTGGTGAGATGGTGCTACTGGTTGATGAGCAGGGGCGGATTGTTGCTCGCGGGCTGGTGAATTACGGTGTTAACGAAGCTCTGAAAGTGCTGGGTAAGGCCAGTAAAGACTTTGAGTCGCTGTTGGGCTTTGTTGGTGAGGAAGAGCTGGTACATCGGGATAATCTGGTACTGGCGTAAAGCTATACGCTTTTACAGTTGCTTGTTGAGCAGGCTGCAGGCAATAAAAAACCCCGTCAGCGCGAGCTGACGGGGTTTTTTTCGAAATCAGAGCTTAGCCAACAGTAACGTTAGCAGCCTGAGGGCCTTTCTGGCCCTGTTCTGTTTCGAAAGAAACCTGCTGGCCTTCAGCCAGAGTTTTGAAGCCGTCACCCTGGATCGCGCGGAAATGAACGAATACGTCAGCGCCGCCGTTCTCTGGAGTGATGAAACCGAAACCTTTCTCTTCGTTGAACCACTTAACTGTACCAGTCGTTTTAGACATGATAACTCCTGAATATATTAGATAGTGCTTGAATAGCAGGAACGCGTAACAGTACACACTCTTGCGCTTGGGTAGCCGCGAGTAGATTACTTATGTTGCCAATAGAGTGTGAAAAGCTTCAGGACAGGCTTACATGGTGATAAGCGATAGTGCGAAGTTTCAGTTTCAAATTGTTGCATAAATAGCTCTGGGTCACAGACTGGGTCTGATCCTAACATATCGAACTGATTTGTCTATAACGTTATTTTGACCGGTTTGGCTTGTGTGGTTCTGGCGATCGTTGTCGTCAGGCGGAGGTGTTGATTGTTGCGGTTTTGTCGGTGGAGTTACTGCAGAAATATTACAAAAAAGCCCCGCCAGATTGCTCTGGCGGGGCTTTTTTAGCCTTGCGGCTGAAACAGTAGCTTAGCCAACGATAACGTTAGCAGCCTGAGGGCCTTTCTGGCCCTGTTCTGTTTCGAAAGAAACCTGCTGGCCTTCAGCCAGAGTTTTGAAGCCGTCACCCTGGATCGCGCGGAAGTGAACGAATACGTCAGCGCCGCCGTTCTCTGGAGTGATGAAACCAAAACCTTTCTCTTCGTTGAACCACTTAACAATACCGGTAGTGTTAGACATGATAGTCTCCT
>JAIBDV010000006.1 GCA_024686055.1 Neptuniibacter sp. | reverse complement strand
CGCCAGTGGCGCATCAGTTTTGGCAGCGGGATGCGAACCGGGCAGACCTCTTCACACTTGCCACAGAAAGTGGATGCGTTCGGCAGGTTGCCCGCTTTTTCGATCCCGACCATCTGCGGTGTGAGGACGGAGCCCATCGGGCCCGGGTATACCCAGCCGTACGCATGGCCACCGACAGCGCCGTAGACCGGGCAGTGGTTCATACAGGCAGAGCAACGGATGCAGCGCAGCATGTCGTGCAGCTCACCACCAACCATGTCGCTGCGGCCGTTATCGACCAGTACGACGTGGAAGTTATCCGGGCCATCGGCATCGCCTTCACGGCGCGGGCCGGTCGACAGGGTGTTGTACACCGTAAACTCCTGGCCGGTTGCTGAGCGGGCCAGCAGGCGCAGGAACAGCGTCATATCTTCCAGCGTTGGCACCACTTTCTCGATGGAGGTGATGACAATGTGGGTTTTTGGCAGGGTCTGGGTCAGGTCACCGTTACCTTCATTGGTCACGATAATCGTTGAGCCTGTTTCTGCCACCAGGAAGTTAGCCCCGGTAATGCCGACATCAGCGTTAACAAATTTGGTGCGCAGTTCTTCGCGCGCTTCCTGCATCAGTACCGCCGGGTCATCAGACTTCGGCTTTTTGTGATGCTCATGGAACGCTTCGGACACATCCTCCAGGTTGAGGTGAATAGCCGGAGCGATGATGTGGCTGGGGTGGTCGTTGCGCAGCTGCAGGATGTACTCACCCAGATCAGTTTCGATTGGCTGAACGCCGTTTTCTTCCAGATATTCGTTCAGATTGATCTCTTCCGAGACCATGGATTTACCTTTGGTGACGGTTTTCGCGTCAACCTGCTGGCAGATATCCAGAATAGTTTTGCGGGCATCATCGGAGGTGCGGCACCAGTGAACATGGCCACCGTTTTCGGTCACTTTGGACTCGAACTGCTCCAGATAGATATCCAGGTTGTCCAGAATATGGTTTTTCAGATCACGCGCTTCATCGCGCATATCGTGAAATTCTGGCATCCGCTGGACAGCAATGGCGCGCTTTTCCGGGAAACCGGCTTTCAGGTTACCCAGTGCCTTCTGCAGACCGACGTCTTTCAGGGCAATGCGGGCGTTTTCTTTGAATTCAGGGCTTTTAATCTGCATCTTTATCTCCCGCCTTACAGTTGCTTGCCAAGGTCGTAATCGGCTTCACCAATCGCTGGTGTGTCGGTCATGCCGGCCAGCACTTCTACCACGTGGCGGGCTTCCATTGTCTTGCCTTCGCGCTTGAGCTTGCCAGCCATGTTCAGCAGGCAGCCCAGATCACCACCGAGCAGGGTCTGGGCGCCGGTTTCATCGGCAAAGCCGGTTTTATTGCTGACCATACGGTTGGATATGTCCGGGTATTTCACACAGAAGGTGCCGCCGAAGCCGCAGCAGGTTTCGGCTTCGGACATTTCGGCCAGTTCGGTGCCTTCAACTTTGCCCAGCAGCTTGCGTGGCTGGCTTTTGACGCCCAGCTGGCGCAGGCCGGAACAGGAGTCGTGGTAGGTAACTTTCTGATTGAAATCAGCCAGGATCTGATCGAAATCCAGCACGTCGACCAGGAACGAAGTGATCTCGAAGCTGCGCTTTTTCAGATCTTCAGCGCGGGCTTTCCATGGGTCCGCTTCGTCGAACAGGTCGGTGAAATAGTGCAGCATGCCGATACAGGAACCGGAAGGGCCGACGACATATTCATAGCCATCAAATGCTGTGATGGTCTGTTTTGCGATATCGCGGGTGGTGTCCCGGTCGCCAGAGTTGAAAGCGGGCTGGCCACAGCAGGTCTGGGCTTCAGGCACTTCAACGGTGCAGCCCGCCTGCTCCAGCAGTTTTACTGTGGCAAAGCCGACGCTGGGGCGAAACATATCGACCAGGCAGGTCACAAACAGACCTACCCGGATAGGAGAGGAGTTAACAGACATAGCATTTCACCGGTTCTTGTTTTGGTTGTCTGGCCCTTCTAATAATGTGTTACGGCTGGGGCCAGTTGAAGCGATGCATTTACGATAGGAGAGGAGCGGTCATAAATAAATGCTACACTAGTAACTGGTCTGACCATGGGCCCTGTCTTTATCCTTCAAACGCAGTGATAACCTTCTTACTCTGATGACGACACCTGCTTATACAGGCCAGCGCCTTGTGGCTGAACTTAAACGCCAGATGCTATCCGGTGAAATCCGCCCCGGTGAGCGGATGCCTTCGCAGCGCCAGCTGGCGCAACACTACGGCCTTGCGCGGGCAACGGTGCGTGAAGTCTGGTTTCAGCTGGAAGCGGAAGGTCTGATCGAAAGTCGCCATGGAGCGGTCAGTCGCTGTCGCAATTTGCTGGCGTGTCACCTGGACATGCCACTGGAGGGGGTGGGGGATAATCCGGACTTCCAGTTGCAGGTACTCGAAGCGCGTGCGGCGCTGGAAGGAGAGGCGGCTTATTACGCCGCCTTGCGTGCGACGGATGAGGAGCTGGTGCTGCTGGCGCGCGAGCACGATCAGATGCAGGCGCGCAGCAATGGTGGCGAAACCACCCTGGTCAAGGCCAAGGCAGACCTGCGGTTTCATACCATGATTGCCGATGCCAGCCACCATATGCTGATTATCTCGTTCAGCCAGATTTTCTATGAGCGTTACTTTAATGCTATCTATGGCGTGCTTAACCGCACGCTGATTCGTCATGGTCGTTATCCAGATGGTATTCGGGCGCAACATGCCTCTATTCACCAGGCCCTGCAGCAGCGCGATGCTGATGCCGCCAGGACGGCAGCGCGTGAACATATTCTGTATACCCGCCGTCAGCTTGTGGATGTGGAGTAGGTAATGTCTAGTATTGAATTACGGTGCCGGACTTGCGCAGAGTGCAATGTTGTAAGGGTCAGTGCTTCAAAACTTCGTAAAGGGCATAAAACATTGAAGATGTGACGGTTGTTACGGAATTTTGCAGCGCAGCACATTAGCCTGCGACTTCTATCTTGGGGTACACTTCACCCCTGTGCACGGTACCTGGTTTGTACGGTGCTTACTACTTCATTAACATCGACTTAAGTGACTTATGTGACCTTTGGTAGGGGCCACCACTGAGCAAGGATTAAAAATGCCTGTAATTACTCTCCCTGATGCAAGTAAACGTGAATTTGATGCGCCGGTAAGCGTCTTTGATGTCGCTGCCGATATCGGTATTGGTCTGGCGAAAGCTGCCCTGGCCGGTAAGGTTAATGGCGAGCTGGTAGATACCAGCTACGTAATGACCGAAGACGCTAACCTGGCCATTATCACGGGTCGTGACGAGGAAGGCCTGGAAGTGCTGCGTCACTCCTGTGCTCACCTGATGTCTATGGCCGTACAGGATCTGTTTCCTGGCGCCCAGGTCACCATCGGTCCGGTGATCGACGATGGCTTTTTTTATGACTTTGCTTACGAGCGACCATTTACGCCGGAAGATCTGACCCAGATCGAAGCGAAAATGAAACAGCTGGCTAAGCAGAATCTCAAAGTTGAACGCTCTTTGATGATGCGTGACGAAGCCGTCGCCATGTTTGAAGGGATGGGAGAGAAATACAAGGTTGAGATCATCAAGGATATTCCTGCTGATCAGCAACTGTCTTTCTACAAACAGGGCGATTTTATCGATCTGTGTCGTGGCCCACATGTACCGGCAACGGGTTTCCTGAAAGTCTTCAAGCTGATGAAGGTGGCGGGTGCTTACTGGCGCGGTGACTCCAATAACGAGATGCTGCAGCGTATTTACGGTACCTGCTGGAGCGACAAGAAAGACCTGAAAGACTACCTGTTCCGTCTGGAAGAAGCGGAGAAGCGTGATCACCGTAAACTGGGCAAACAGCTGAACCTGTTCCACATGCAGGAAGAAGCGCCAGGTATGGTGTTCTGGCATCCGAACGGCTGGACGCTGTATCAGCAGATCGAGCAGTACATGCGTCAGAAGCTGCGCCGTAACAGCTATGTTGAAGTTAAAACGCCCCAGATCGTAGAGCGTACATTGTGGGAAAAATCCGGCCACTGGGATAAGTTTTCTGAGCAGATGTTCACAACTCACTCCGAGAACCGTGACTTCGCTGTTAAGCCAATGAACTGCCCATGTCATATTCAGGTGTTTAACCAGGGTCTGCGTTCTTATCGTGATCTGCCGTTGCGTATGGCTGAATTTGGCTCCTGTCACCGTAATGAGCCCTCCGGTGCGTTGCATGGCATTATGCGTGTGCGTGGATTTGTTCAGGATGATGGTCATATCTTCTGTGCTGAAAACAGCATTCAGAGTGAAGTGTCTGAATTTATCCGCTTGCTGCACGAAGTGTATGCAGATTTTGGCTTCACCGAGATCCTGTACAAGCTGTCTACCCGCCCTGAACAGCGCGTAGGTAGTGATGAAGTCTGGGATAAAGCGGAAAAAGCGCTGGCCGATGCACTGGATGCAGCTAAGCTGGATTGGGACCTGTTGCCAGGCGAAGGTGCCTTCTATGGCCCTAAAATTGAATTCTCCCTGAAAGATTGTCTGGGACGTGTGTGGCAGTGTGGTACTATTCAGGTCGACTTCTCAATGCCTGGTCGTCTGAATGCACAGTTTGTTAATGAAGCAGGTGATCGTGAAACACCGGTTATGCTGCATCGTGCAATCCTGGGCTCTTTCGAACGCTTTATCGGTATTCTGATCGAGAACTCCGCCGGTGCACTGCCAACATGGTTGGCACCAACCCAGGCGGTGGTGATGAATATCACTGATAAGCAGGGCGAATATTGTCAGAAAGTTGCTAACCAGTTGGAAGATATTGGTTTCCGTGCAACAGCAGACTTGAGAAATGAGAAAATCGGCTTTAAAATCCGTGAACGAACCCTGCAAAAGATTCCATATCTATTGGTAGTGGGTGATAAAGAAGTCGAATCAGGTTCTGTAGCCGTACGAACCCGTACCGGTGAAGACCTGGGTAGCATGACTCTGAACGAATTTGAAAATCTGCTGAGCCAGGACGTGGCTCGCAAAGGCCGTCAGGCATAACTGATCAGGAGATAGAACCATCAGGCGCGATAACAGAAAGGGTGTACGCCGTGAGCAACGCCCGTCGATCAATGAAAATATTCGAGCAACTGAATGTCGACTGATCGGTCCCGACGGCACACAGATTGGTGTTGTAACCCTGCGTGAAGCTCTTGAAGCCGCGCGGGAAGTGGAACTCGATCTGGTGCAGATTTCTGACGCTGATCCCATCGTCTGTAAGGTGATGGATTATGGCAAGCATCTGTATGAACAGAAGAAGCAGGCCAACGAAGCTAAGAAGAAACAGCACCAGATTCAGGTGAAAGAAGTAAAATTCCGTCCTAATACGGAAGATGGAGACTACCAGGTAAAACTACGCAACCTGTCCCGTTTCCTTGAAGACGGAGACAAAGCCAAGGTAACTCTGCGTTACCGCGGTCGCGAAATGGCTCACCAGGACCTGGGTATGAAACTGCTCCGACGCGTTGAGGAAGACCTCCTCGAGTTGGGTACAGTGGAACAGCGCCCAAAAATGGAAGGCCGTCAGCTGATCATGGTTATTGCTCCGAAGAAGAAAAAGTAACCTGAATTCCGATAACCCGTAGCCGTGTCTTCGGACGCTGCTGCGGGTTTTGTTATTCCAGGTGAACACAACTAAATGAATGCGTGGAGATTTTTGACATGCCTAAAATCAAGTCCGTAAGTGGCGCCGCCAAGCGCTTCCGCAAAACTGCGAATGGCTTCAAGCACAAGCAGTCCCATACTAGTCACATTCTGACCAAAAAGAGCACTAAGCGTAAGCGTAAGCTGCGTCCTTTGAAGCAGATTCATGCTGCTGATAAGGCGTTGATCCGCCGTATGCTGCCGTACATCTAATTGGTTTTTAACAGAATTTAGTAAAGGAAGGTTTAAATGGCTCGCGTAAAACGTGGTGTTGTTGCTCGTCGTCGTCACAAGAAAGTCCTGAAACAAGCAAAAGGTTACTACGGTGCTCGTTCCCGTGTATTCCGCGTTGCTAAACAGGCGGTAATCAAAGCTGGTCAGTACGCTTACCGTGACCGTCGTCAACGTAAACGTCAGTTCCGTGCTCTGTGGATCGCTCGTATCAACGCTGCAGCTCGTATCAATGGTCTGTCTTACAGCCGTTTCATCGCTGGTCTGAAAAAGGCTAACGTTGAAATCGACCGTAAAGTACTGGCTGATCTGGCTGTACATGAAGCGAATGCATTTGCGGCTGTGGTAGAGAAAGCGAAAGCTGCTCTGGCATAAGCCCACCCGCCTGTTTACAGGTCGCTGATATTTTAAATAGGGGAAGGGTGCAAACTCTTCCCCTGTTTTTTTATCTGTCTCTGGTTGAATCTATTGCTAAGAAGCGGCGAGCACCGCAACCCTCTTCTTTCGGTAGCTTGAACAGAGATAGATCGTTGTTAATTTTCGGAGCCGGAAATGGAAAACATTCAAACCCTGCTGGCTGAAGGCGAAAACGCCGTCGCGCAGGCGACCAGTGTACAGACGCTGGACCAGGTACGTGTTGATTATCTGGGCAAGAAAGGCCTGCTGACAGCGCTGATGAAAGGCCTGGGCAAGCTGTCTTCTGAAGAGCGTCCGGCTGCAGGCGCACGCATCAATGAAGCCAAGCAGGCGCTGCAGGACAAGCTTTCTGCACGCAAATATGATCTGGAAACCGAAGCGCTGGCCAAACGCCTGGCGGCGGAACAGATCGACGTAACCCTGCCGGGGCGTGGTGAAGAACTGGGTGGCCTGCACCCGGTTACCCGCACCATGCAGCGTATCGAGCAGTTCTTTGCGGGTATCGGTTACAGCGTCGAAGAAGGCCCGGAGATCGAAGATGATTACCACAACTTCGAAGCGCTGAATATTCCGGCGCATCACCCGGCGCGTGCCATGCACGATACCTTCTACTTCAATGCCAACACCCTGTTGCGTACCCACACCTCCGGTGTCCAGGTGCGTACCATGGAAAAACAGCAGCCACCGATCCGCATCATCTGTCCGGGCCGTGTGTACCGCTGTGACTATGATCAGACCCACTCGCCAATGTTCCACCAGGTGGAAGGTCTGCTGGTCGACAAAGACATCAGCTTTGCCGATCTCAAAGGCACGCTGGAGCAGTTCCTGCGCGAATTCTTTGAAGAAGACGTAAAAGTTCGCTTCCGTCCGTCCTACTTCCCGTTTACAGAGCCATCCATTGAGGTTGATATCGACCGTGGTGATGGTAAATGGCTGGAAGTGCTGGGCTGTGGCATGGTGCATCCGAAGGTCTTCAATGCCGTAGGCATTGATCCTGAAGAGTTCACCGGCTTTGCCTTCGGCATGGGCGTTGAGCGTCTGGCGATGTTGCGCTACGGCGTAAACGACCTGCGTCTGTTCTTCGAAAACGATCTGCGTTTCCTGGGCCAGTTCCGCTAAACAGCGTTGAGCGACCCGGTGGGCCGGGTGGATTTTAACCCCGGCCCGGAACAACGACAGCAACAGAATTTTTGGAACAAGCACAATGAAATTCAGTGAACAGTGGTTGCGCGAGCTGGTAAACCCGGCCATCGGCACTCAGGAACTGGTAGACCAGGTCACCATGGCCGGTCTGGAAGTAGATGAAGTAGACGCCGTTGCCGGTGATTTCTCTGGCGTCATCGTCGGCGAAATTGTCAAAGCGGAGCCGCACCCGAATGCAGACAAACTGCAGGTGTGCACCGTATCTAACGGCAGCGAAGAGATCCAGGTGGTCTGTGGCGCACCTAACGCCCGTGCGGGGCTGAAAACAGCCTTCGCTACCGTCGGTGCCGAACTGCCAACGCCGGACGGCAAGCCATTCAAAATCAAAAAAGCCAAGCTGCGCCAGGTCGAGTCTTTCGGCATGCTGTGTGCGGCGGCTGAGCTGAGCATCTCTGATGATGCTGATGGCATCATGGAGCTGGCTGCTGATGCCCCCGTAGGCGCCTGTCTGCGTGAGTACATGGGTCTGAACGACGTGATCATCGACGTTGATCTGACGCCAAACCGTGGCGACTGCCTGTCTCTCCGTGGCCTGGCCCGTGAAGTTGGCGTGCTGAATAAAGCTCCGGTCAGCTTTGTTGATATCAAAGCAACAGCACCGGCCATCGACGATACTTTCCCGATCGCGCTGGAAGCACCGGAAAACTGCCCACGTTATGTGGGTCGGGTTATCCGCAACATCAACCCGGCGGCGACCACGCCACTGTGGATGGTTGAAAAACTGCGTCGCTCTGGTGTGCGTTCCATTGACCCTGTGGTTGATGTTACCAACTACGTACTGCTGGAACTGGGCCAGCCGATGCACGCTTTTGATCTGGACAAACTGTCCGGCAAAGTGGTTGCACGTATGGCGCAGCAGGACGAGCCACTGACCTTGCTCGATGGCCAGCAGATCACGCTTAATGCCGATACTCTGGTGATTGCCGATGACAATGGCCCGGTTGCCATGGCCGGCATCATGGGGGGTGAGTCAACCAGCTGCACGGCTGAGACAAACAACATTTTCCTGGAAAGTGCGTTCTTCACTCAGCTGGCGATTGCCGGTCGTGCTCGTTCCTACGGTCTGCACACCGACTCCTCACACCGCTTTGAGCGTGGTGTTGACTGGCAGCTGCAGGCGAACGCCATTGACCGCGCCACCGAGCTGCTGCTCGACATCGTTGGCGGTGACGCTGGCCCGGTCACTGAAGTGGCTAGCGAAGCGCACCTGCCAGTCCCGGCGCAGGTTCGTCTGCGTCACGCCAAAGTAAACAGCATGCTGGCGTTCGAGATGGCGGCAGACGAGATCGTTGAGATCCTGACCCGTCTGGGCCTGACCGTGGAAGCCGACGGCGACGCACAGTGGGCAGTCTCCGTACCGTCTTACCGTTTCGACATCAGCATCGAAGCCGATCTGATCGAAGAGCTGGCGCGTGTCTACGGCTACAACAACCTGCCGGTTCGCGTACCGAATGCCTCACTGCCATTCAAAGCCGATTGCGAAGCACAGGTATCGGTTGACCGTATCCGTCGCA
This sequence comes from Neptuniibacter sp., assembly GCA_024686055.1. GTDB lineage: Bacteria > Pseudomonadota > Gammaproteobacteria > Pseudomonadales > Balneatricaceae > Marinobacterium_C. The sequence continues at coordinate 10,979 of JAIBDV010000006.1, read as the reverse complement.
ACATGATTGGCCGTGGTTACCAGGAAGCGATCACCTACAGCTTCATCGAAGCGGGTCTGGCGAAGAAATTCGACGACAAATATGAAGCGATCGCCCTGGCGAACCCGATCTCCGCTGAAATGGCGGTGATGCGTACCACGCTGTGGCCGGGTCTGGTGAAAGCAGCACTGTACAACCAGAACCGCCAGCAGAACCGCATCCGCCTGTTCGAAACCGGTCAGCGCTTCCTGCCGCAGACTGAACAGACTGAAAGCGACCAGATCAAACAGCAGAACGTTATTGCTGGCCTGATCACCGGTCGTCGTGCGCCAGAAGGCTGGAGTGCCGATAACGCTGAGGTCGATTTCTACGACATCAAAGCGGATCTGGAATCTCTGCTGGCACTGGGCAGCGCGGCTGACCAGTACCGTTTCGTTGCTGGTGAGCACGTTGCCTTACACCCAGGCCAGACGGCGCAGATCGAACGCAATGGCGAAGCAGTTGGCTTCATCGGTGCGCTGCACCCAAGCCTGAGCAAAGATCTGGGCATCAATGGCAACCTGTTCATGTTCGAGATCGATCTGGACAGCCTGCGTGATGGCCACCTGGCACGGTTCAATGAACTGTCCAAATTCCCTGAGTCCCGTCGTGATATTGCACTGGTCATGGATGAATCAGTTTCATTTGATTCTGTGCGTGAAGTCGTGGCGGCCCAGGGTGGCGAACACCTCAAAGAGGTCACTCTTTTTGATGTATATCGCGGCCAAGGCATTGAATCCGGTAAAAAATCTCTGGCTCTGGGGTTGACCTGGCAACATCCATCACGCACTCTTAATGATGAAGAAATCAACAGCATCATCGATGCTTCCCTGAGCGCACTTGCAGAGAATCTGAGTGCCACTCAGCGGTAAGCGTTCACAAGGGTGAGTGAAATGGGCTCTTTGACCAAAGCAGATATGGCTGAACGCCTCTACGACGAGTTGGGGCTGAACAAGCGAGAAGCTAAAGAAATGGTGGAATCCTTCTTTGAAGAGATTCGCGTCAGTCTGGCGTCAAACGAGCAGGTGAAACTGTCCGGCTTCGGTAACTTTGACCTTCGCGATAAGCGTCAACGTCCGGGCCGGAATCCCAAGACGGGAGAAGAAGTCCCCATCTCGGCACGCCGAGTGGTGACCTTCCGTCCGGGTCAGAAACTGAAGGACCGAGTCGAGGCCTATGCCGACAGCGGTGGAGAGTACTGACAGCTCGGTCCTCCCCAATAAACGTTATTTCACCATTGGCGAAGTCGCAAAACTCTGTGACCTCAAAGCCCATGTTTTACGTTATTGGGAACAGGAATTTGACCAGATTCAGCCGGTAAAGCGCAGTAACCGACGCTATTATCAGCGTCAGGATGTATTGCTTATCCGGCAGGTAAAAAGCCTGCTACATGATCAGGGTTACACCATCAGTGGTGCGCGCCAGTGGTTAACGGGCGACATTGCCGGTGACGACAGTGCACGGGTAAAGCAACTCACACGACAAACCATCAGTGAGTTGGAAGATATACTGAAAACCCTCAAATCAGTCTAAAAAAAGCTTCACACAATCAACGTGTTAGGCTACTATTTGAGTCCTCTTCGGAGCTTGTCGGGGCGTAGCGCAGTCTGGTAGCGCACCTGCATGGGGTGCAGGGGGTCGCAGGTTCAAATCCTGCCGTCCCGACCATCAAGCTCTTTTTAACGGCAGAATTCAGCTGAATATGCCGTGGCGTTAGTAAATCTTCATTCCTGTCTTTATTGCCTGAACTGCTCAGTACAGATATTTTCTGCTGAGTACTGTCTTCATTTGAAATCATCCTGTCTCTATTTTAAGCCCGATAGCCTTTCAGCTCGGCTAATGTTGCGCAGTCGCGACGTATTATACGTTCCGGACGCATTTCGACATGTTCAGTGCAGGCTGTGTGAGGGGAGCTATCAGAGTGGAGGGGTAGAGCAAGCTGCAATGCGCCGTTGCGACGCATTGCTATGGGTGCCGGTTCAGGCATCAGCCGCGATGCGGCGGAACTCCAGTGCTGTTTCTTCAATCGAAGATACCAGCAGATCATACTTCTCACGGATACCTTCTACGGCTTCGGCAGGCATCGTTGGTTCACGCTTAACCAGCTCACCCATACCGGCCTGCCAGTACTGGGTGATCTCAGACGGATCGCTTGATTTGGCCGTCATCAATGCCCCCATCTGCATCATCAGTACTTCCAGTGCGAAAAGACGATCCTGAATTTCAGTGGACTGTTCTGGTGTCATGGTCATTCCCTGGTTATAAAGCGGCGAGGTTGTCTTCACCGCGAAGACATTCAGCCTATCGCATTGATATGACAAGGAAATTGATTAAGGGCAGGGGAGTGGCAATTTAACCGACTGAAATGACTGGTCATAAAAGCCATTACAATACAGACCTGAAGCGGACGGCGGATATCAGGGCTTTACAGCCTGCGGATGAATACGGCACTGTGATAGCCCTCTTACCAGGATAACAGACAAGGCGACCATGACCGACACCATTGCCCATTATCACCACCATGCCCGTGCTCTGGCGGCACAGTATGATGCGCTGGCATTCAATGCGGTGCACCAGAGCTGGCTACCTCGGCTGACGGATGTTACTGCTGGCCAGGCACTGGATGTCGGCGCGGGCAGTGGTCGGGATGCGCGTGGGTTGCAGGCGCTGGGCTGGCAGGTGACCGCAGTCGAGCCCGCCGCAGCACTGCGCCAGCTGGGACAGCAGCATAGCCAGCAGCCCGCCCGCTGGCTGGATGATCAGCTGCCCCACTTGCCCGTACTGGCAGCCGATGCCGGGCGCTATCAGCTGATTTTACTCTCCGCTGTCTGGATGCACCTGCCAGCAGAGCAACGCGCCCCCGCGCTGGCTCGGCTTGCGACCTTACTGGCCGATACCGGCTTGCTGGTGATCAGCCTGCGCTATGGCCCTTCTGAACCTGGCCGCGCGATGTATCCGGTATCCGTTGATGAGCTGGCCGCGCTGGCTGAACCACTGGGCTTGCAGCTGGAATTACCGGATAATCAGGCTCTGGCGCAGGACTGCCTTAACCGCGCAAAAGTGCGTTGGCAGACGGTGATTTTACAATACAGGATGTAGTTGTTTGACTGATGTAAGTAGTTGTTTACTGACAGGGCAAGAAGACCGTCAGTTAGTGGATGCGTTGAGAGAATCCATCCATCGGGCCAATCGTATTGAGATTGCTGTCTCTTTCATCCAGTCCAGTGGCCTGGCGCTGATTTTTCGTGACCTTGAAGTTGTGCTTCAGGAAGGACGTTGTCAGCATCTGACGATTCTTACCAGTGATTACCTCTGTATTACTGACCCCGATGCGCTACGGCGTATGCTGCTTCTGGCTGATCTGGGAGCGGACTTATTTGTTTATCAGGTGCCCGCTCAGGGTAGCTTTCACCTTAAAACTTACCTGTTTTTTGAATCAGATGGTGATGTCTGGCGTAGTGCTGATGCTTTCATAGGGTCCAGTAATTTAAGCAGAACAGCACTAACCAGTGGGCTTGAGTGGAATTACCACCTGAGCTGGCCGAATGACTATGACAGCCAGGCGCGAGCTCGTATTGAAGATGCGCAGGCTAAATACCAGTCGCTGATGGAATCGCCCCAGGTCTGCCGTATTGATGAATTGTGGCTGTCTGCTTATGAGGTGCGCCGTAAGCAAAGTAAGGTAAAGCCTCTGGTGGCGGCGTTTGAAGCAGAAGAGCCCGTAGTGGAGTCTTTAGCACCCCGTAAACACCAGAAACTGGCGCTTGATGCACTTTCGCAGGCTCGGCAGGAAGGGAAACGGCGTGGCTTGGTTGTGCTTGCCACCGGGCTGGGTAAAACAATTCTTGCCGCGTTTGATGCGTTGCAGGCAGGCGCGAGCCGGGTTTTGTTTATCGCGCATCGAGAAGAAATTCTTACTCAGGCGCGTGATGATTTTATCAAGGTTCACCCGAAGTTACGCGCCGGGTTATACACCGGTAAAGAAAAAGCACTTGAGGCGGATATGCTGTTTGCTTCGGTGCAGACTCTGGCGAGGGCTGCAAACCTTGAGAAACTCAGTGTCGACCGATTTGATTACATTGTAATTGATGAGTTTCATCATGCGGCTGCGACCAGCTATCGGCGTTTGATGAATCACTTTTCACCTGCATTTTTATTAGGTCTGACGGCAACACCTGAACGGACAGATGAGGCGGATATATTAACCCTCTGTGAAGGTAACCTGATCTACAGGGTCGATCTGTTCGATGGCATTGAATCAGAAGATCTTGCTCCTTTTCATTACTACGGTATTTATGACAAGGAAGTCGACTATACCCCTATCCCGTGGCGCAATGGTCGCTTTGACCCTGATGCATTGATTGCTCAGCTGGCTACTCTCAAGCGGGCACGACATGTGCTGTCGCAGTGGCAAGCGCATGCGGGCCAGCGCACATTGGCATTTTGTGTCTCGCGAAAACATGCTGAGCATATGGCTGCACACTTCGTCAAAGCCGGTGTGAGGGCTGCGGCGGTCTATGCAGGCTCTGCATTAAATCGTGAATCCGCTCTGGCGCAGTTAAAAGAGGGGGCGTTGTCAGTCATCTTCTCGGTAGATCTGTTTAATGAAGGGATGAACCTTCCCGAGATAGATACGGTACTGATGTTACGGCCAACAGAGTCCAGCATTTTGTTTTTGCAGCAGCTGGGCCGAGGTTTACGCACTTCACCAGGTAAAAGCCATGTGGTGGTGTTGGACTTTGTCGGTAACCACCACAGTTTTATTAACCGACCATTGCTGTTTCTTAGTGGTACGGCAAGCAAAGGTCGAAAAGCTGCTGCGCGTGCGGCGCGCCAGGGTATAAATCTGCCCGATGGCTGTTTTGTGAATTATGACCTGACATTTGTTGAGTTTCTTGAACAGCTTGCCAACCTCTCGCTTGAAGCAAAATATCATGCATTGTCAGAGGGTATGGGGCGGCGGCCAACGTTGTCAGAGTTCGCTGAAGATGGTGCTGACTTGCAGCGGTTACGGCTTGAATATGGCAGTTGGTGGGAGTTCCTCGCTGAGCTGGATCAGGTCAGTGAAGGGGAGTTGACGGTGCTTGAGGGGTATGCCCAGTGGTTGCGTGACCTGGCATTGGCAAAGCTGTCGCGTAGCTACAAGCTGATTTTGCTACAGACACTATTGCAGCAGGCTGGTTTCTCTCAGGGAGCTGTTGTCTCTGACCTGGCGTTATGGGCGCGTGTCTGGTTTGAAGAGCATCCAGAATGGCAGGCTGACCTGCCCGCATCTATGTCAGACCTTACAAAAGTAACGGTGCGGAAATGGCAGACTCAGTGGAGGAATATGCCTGTTACCCACTGGTGCAAGCCAGAGGCTTCGGGCCGTTGCTGGTTTGAGCTGGAAGGAGAGTCTATGCGCTTTTCAGTGCCTGTTGAGCCTGATGAGCTGCCAGTATTGCAGCAGATGACACAGGAGGTGCTGGACTGGCGTCTGAGGCATTATCGGGCAGAACGCTTACCCAAAATTGAGGTAAACCCGGCTGTTACGCAAGAATCGCCTTCGGCATTGTCGTTTGCTCAGATAGCCTGCTTTCCAGACTTGAAAATAGCCTGTGGTCATTTCAAGACGGCTACACCTGAAGCTGAGCTTCGTGTATATCTGAGGGAGGGCTACGGGACCATACATCCGAAGCTCAACTTCATAGCGGTTGCATCAGGAAATTCGATGGACGGCGGGAAATCCCCCATACAGGATGGTGACTACTTACTCCTGGAGGCTATTACACCTGATAATGCCGGTAAAATCAGTGATCAGGTCGTAGCAATTGAACGTCAGGATATCAGTGGTGATGACCAGTATCTGTTGCGTAAGGTACTTAAAAATGGCCCAGGAAATTATACCCTGCGTGCCAGTAACCCTGATTATGCTGATATGCCTGCCAATGAAGAGATGGTGACATTTGCCCGGTTGAAAGCCGTAATCGCTGAACAAGATCTGCAATTCGAAGAAACTCTTTAAGATTAGCGGCTTTGTCTCCCTGTCATAAACATCGGGTCAACCACACTGGCCCGCCCCTTGCTTAGCTCTTGCAAAACATTGCCTTAAGGAGCTTGGCAGAATGGATCTTTTCCCCTGGTTTCAGCCAATTATTGAAATTGCGAGTGGGCGTGTTGCGGGATACGAGGCGCTGGCGCGTCGCTATGATGACAATGGCGTAGCGGTGTCGGCGGCACCGTTGCTGTTTGCTGAGGACCTGGCACCCGAGGCGCGGCTGGCGCTGGACCGTACGATACGCCGCCAGGCGCTGGCGCGGTTTGCTGCTGAGGCGGCCCCTGATCAGTTTTTAACTCTCAACCTGTCGCCAGAGTGGATTGATGCGCTGCACCCGGACGAGCCGCTGCCGACACTGGCGATGATCCGTGAGTATGGGATTGATCCGGCGCGGGTGGTGGTGGAAATTACCGAGCTGGGGGGCGATGTGGCGCAGATCGGTGCCCTGGCTGAGCGCTACCGTGAGGCCGGGGTGAAGGTTGCCTTTGACGATTTTGGTGCAGGTTTTCAGCAGTTAGACCGCTTGCTGGTATTCACCCCGGATATTATCAAGCTGGATATGCGGATGTTTCAGGATGAACGCTGGTCGCACCGCAAGAGTGCGTTGATGCAGCTGGTGGGCGATATCGGTGCGCGGCTGGGGGCGCGGGTGGTGTGTGAAGGTGTTGAAACGGATGAAGAATTTATGTTGGCGCTGCACTGTAATGCCAGCTACATTCAGGGGTATATCTTCTCGCCAGCGCGGGCGCAGTTTATGCCTGCGCAGGCACCACAGGCGCGGCTGAACCGGTTGCTGTCGCAGCATCTGGATATGGCGATGAATGAGGTCACCCAACGGCAGTGGCATATGCAGCGCTTGCATACTCAGCTACTGGGCTTGCGTGATCAGCTCCAGTCTGCCGGAGTGGACCTGGCTTTAAATAATTACTGCCCGGAGCCGGGTTTACTCCGACTTTATTTGTGCAATCGCAGTGGTGAGCAGATCAGTGCGAATTATAGTTTTACGGAAGACCAGTGGCAGCAGGATGTCTCGGTGGTGGGGAATAACTGGAGCTGGCGACCTTATTTTTATCAGCTGGTCAGTTCTGCCGATTATGCCCGCGCGGTGCTGCGTTCCAGTGCCTATGTGGATATTGAAACCGGTCGGCGCTGTTACACCATCAGCCTGGCGCTGGATGAACAGCGGGTGTTGCTGGTGGATATGCTGGATGAAGTGGACGAGACGTGTCCGATGTCGCTGCTGGCGGATTGTAATAGTGATTTGATGGCGCTGCCGTTTGCCTCGGCGTCGTTATAGCCGTAGCGTTAACCGAGCCAGCTTATATTACTAAAAATTGATACCTGTCATGACTGCCGTTGTCGGCCTGTACGGCTGATGGCGCAATCTGAAGCCTGAGCTACGTTTATAGTCGGGTTTCCGTTCTGTATGGATGCAGAACGCCCTGAATGGATGCTGGGAGGTTGGACAATGACGTTATCAGAACCCTTTTCCCCCATGGCGCAACAGGCCCTCGCTGCTGCGTTTGATCTGCGTAATTTACCCGCAGATTTTTATGAGAATCCCTTTCCTTATTACGCTGCGCTGCGTCGTTATGCGCCGATCAAGCTGCTGCCGGATGGTAGTTACCTGTTCAGCCGTTACGACGATGTGAAGTATCTGTATACCCACGCTGAGCTGTTCAGCTCGGATAAAAAACTGGAATTTGCGCCCAAGTTCGGTGATTCGTTGTTATTTGAGCACCATACCTCGTCGCTGGTGTTTACCGACCCGCCGCGGCATGCGGCGATTCGGCCGATTATTATGACGGCGTTTACCTCGCGGGCGCTGGTGGCGATGGAGCCGATGCTGGAGCAGATGGTCGCCAGGCTGCTGGATGCGCTGGAGGTGCAGTCTGGGCCTGATCTGATTGAGCATTTTGCCGGGGTGATTCCCGTGGAGGTGATTGCCCACCTGTTGGGGGTGCCGGTAGCGGAGCGGGAGCCGTTACGGCGCTGGTCGCTGGCCATTCTCAGTGCGCTGGAGCCGGTGATCAGCCCGGCGGTGTTTGAGGCGGGGAATGTGGCGGTACAGGAGATGCTGGATTATCTGGCACGGCTGATTGCTCAGCGGCGAAAACAGCCCGGTGATCCTGATCAGGATATGTTAACCCGGCTGATTCAGGCGCAGGCGCTGGAAGCGGTGGGGTTGTCTGAGCGGGAGTTGCTGCATAACTGTATTTTGTTGATGAATGCGGGCCATGAGACGACCACCAATTTTGTCGCGAATGGTCTGGTGGCGTTGCATGACTGGCCGGAACAGCGGGCGTTGCTGGTGAATCAGCCGGAACTGATCCGCTCGGCCTGTGAGGAGTTGTTGCGGTTTGAGAGTTCGAATCAGCTGGGCAGTCGGGTGACGACTCAGGCGGTGACGGTGGCCGGGGTGGATATACCGGCGGCGACGCAGCTGGTGTTGGGTATCGGCGCGGCTAACCGTGATCCGGCGGTGTTCGAGCAGCCGGATTATCTGGATATTCAGCGTAAGCCAAACCGGCACCTGGCGTTTGGTTATGGTCCGCATCAGTGTGCGGGGATGAACCTGGGGCGGATGGAAGGGCGGGTTGCCATGGGTCAGTTTGTGCAGCGTTTTCCTGAGTTTGGGCTGGGTAAGCGGGTGCGGGCACAACGGGCGCGGTTTCGTAGCTGGAGCCAGCTGGCGCTGGTGCTTTGAGCGGTAGCGGTTGTGAAAAGTTTTCAGGCAAGGAGCCTATGTGATGAAACAGGGATATGCAGGCGGATGTAAACGGTGTCTGGGGTTGCTGGCGGGCTGGTTATTGTCGGTGGTGTGCTGGGCGCAGGCTCCCGTCACGGTGATGACGGTGGCCAGCTGGCTGCCGCCGGGTCACCCACAGAATGCGGTGGTGTTGCCGACCTGGCGGCGCTGGATTGAGCAGGCGACACAGGGGCGGGTGAGCCTGAAAGTGGAGTACGGGCTGGGAGCCCCACCGACGATTTTTGATCTGGTGGAAGATGGCGTGGCGGACGCTGGCTGGAGTTTCCATGGCTTTGTGCCAGGTCGGTTTGTGTTGACGCAGGTGGTGGAACAGCCGGGGCTGGGTGCCGGGCCAGAAGCCGCTTCGGTGGCGTACTGGCGGGTGTATCAGAAGTATTTCGCTGGTGCGAATGAACATGAGGGGCTGCATCTGGCGGCCTTGTTTACTCATGGGCCGGGCTTGATTCAGTTGCGCCAGCCAATTGAGTCACTGGCGGATTTGCAGGGTAAAAAAATTCGGGTGGGGGGTGGCGTGCAATCAGCCATTGGTAAGCGGATGGGGGTTACCCGGGTGCCGTCGCCGGGGAATCATGTGTATGAGTTTCTGCATGAGAAAATTGTAGACGGTGCGTTTCTGCCGATGAGTGAGCAGCGTTCACAGCGCTTATATGAGGTCGCGCCTTATGTTGTTGTGTTACCGGGGGGAATGTACCTGGGCAGTTTCGGTCTGGTGATCAATCCGGCGTTTCTGGCGGGGCTGCCTGAGGCTGATCGTCAGGCGGTGTTGGATGTGTCGGGTGAGAAACTGTCGGCTATGGCGGGCAAGGCCTGGGCTGAAGGTGACGTGGCAGGGTATCGGGCGGCACAGGAGCATGGGGTGACGGTGGTCAGGGTTGCTGCTGGTGAGCCGATGGCACAGGAGTTTAACCAGCTGATGGAAGGGGTTGAACAGGGCTGGGCTGAACAGGCCCGCCAGCGAGGTGTCGCGGCTGAACAGGCGCTGGTGGAGTTGCGTAATATTGCGCGGGGGCTTTAGTGCTGAGGGAAGCGCTGGGGGTTGCGATGGCAGGGCGGGTTGTCCTGCCATCGGTGGGGTGGCCGTCAGCCAGGTAAGGCACCGATTTCGAAGCGACTTTTAATCTTATCTACCATTTGTTGCTCCCCGGCTAGCAGGCTGGCGACGCTGGTGCGTGCGCAAAAGCGTTGCAGGTGGCTATGGAGGCCGGGCCAGCGTTGCTGATCCAGCTGGTAACCGGCATGTTGCAGGTTGACCAGCTGGCTGGCGATGGCGATGTCGGCAATGCTGAACTGGTTGTTGACGAACCACTGCTGGGCAGCCAGCTGGGTTTCCAGATAGTCCATGTGAGGTGGAATGCGGTTGTTGATGGCGTCACTGATGATGTCTGGATCGGCCTGCTTGCCCAGTGTTGGTTGCACGATATGCTGGAAGAACACCCGGAAGGTTGAGGCCGGGGCAAGTTCATAGTCGGCGTATTTTTCCAGCCACAGGCAGCGAGCACGGTCGGCGGGCTGTGCCGGGTAGAGAGGCGGCTGGGGGTGGTCTGTTTCCAGGTAATCGCAGATAACCGCTGAGTCGCAGATGATGATGTCGCCGTCCTGCAGGGCAGGGATACGTCGTAATGGGTTGATGTTGACGTAGTCTTCGCGGGTAGCGTAGGGGACGACGGTTTGCATGTCGTAGCGCAGGTTCTTTTCTGCCATGACGACACGCACTTTGCGAACAAAGGGTGAAAGGGGAACGCCGTGTAAGATCAGGCTCATGCTGTTTCCTTTAATAAGGGAGATCAGAACGATGTGTTGTTGTAGCGTTCTTCTTCCAGTCGATGGATACGGCGTTCCTCTTCGCGCCGCTGCTCTTCAGCGGCTTTTTCGGCGGCCAGGGTATCAACATAGGTGCGTAGCTCGTACAGCTGGCGGTCCATGCTGTGATCGCGGTTGAGGCTATCCAGTTTGAAAAAACAGTTGCGTAGCTTGGGCAGAGCTGCCGTGCCACCATTCATGCTTTCAATGGCGAGGCCTTCGAATATTTCCAGCTCACAGGCAATTCGTAGATGGGCCTGGCGGGCGCGTTTCTCAAAGCTTTCCCGGATACTCTTTGAAAGGTCGCCTTTTTTTTCTGCGTTAACCAAGAATTTAAGAAACTCCAGTAACAGG
>JAIBDV010000081.1 GCA_024686055.1 Neptuniibacter sp. | reverse complement strand
GATCGCCCTGATGCTGGCCTACGATGGCGTAGTCGGTGAGGACGAAAACGGCACCCTGCTGTTGCTGATGACGTACCCGCTATCCCGCTGGCAACTGCTGCTGGGCAAAATGGTCGGGCAGGGCGCGGTGATGGCCTTTTCCACCCTGGTCGGTTTTGGTTCATCCGCTGTGATGATGGGGCTGTTCTCCGACACGGACTGGCAATCACTGTTGTCAGCCTACGGCGTGTTTATCCTCTCGGCGATTCTGCTGGGCTGGGTGTTTATCGCCATTGCTTACGTGATCAGTGCATCCGTATCGGAAAAATCCAAAGCCGCAGGCATCGCGCTGATCTGCTGGTTTATCTTCGTGCTGGTGTTTGATCTGGGCCTGCTGGGCTTGCTGGTGGGCACCCAGGGCAACGTGGATGAAACCCTGTTTCCTTACCTGTTACTGCTTAACCCGACCGACATCTTCCGGCTGGTGAATATCAGCTGGTTTGCTGACCAGAACCTGACCGGCCTGATGGCGATCGCCCAGCAAACTCAATTTACCACGCTGTCTCTCTTTGGCGGCTTACTGGCCTGGCTGCTGCTACCTGTCAGCGCGGCCATGGTTATCTTTAATCGCAGGGGGTTGTGATGAAAATAGTCTGGCGTGTTACCGGCGTACTACTGTTACTGGGGCTATTGTCGGGTTGCGGCAAAGAAGATGAAACCACCGCCATGGTGCAACAGGCGGTGGCGATAGAAAGCAGTGATGAATGCCACCTGTGCGGCATGATCATCACCAACTTCCCCGGCCCCAAAGGTCAGGCATACTCCCGTGGCGTGAGCGGCAATATGAAGTTCTGCTCCACCCGCGACCTGTTCGCCTTTATCGTGGACCCGGAAAACCAGCACAACATCCAGCAAGCCTACGTCCACGACATGGCCATCACCCCCTGGGACCACCCCGATGAAGAAACCTACATCGATGCCAAAACCGCGTTCTACGTAATTGGCCACGGCAAACGTGGTGCCATGGGGCCAACCCTGGCCAGCTTCTCTAAACGTAGTGATGCCGAGGCGTTTGCCAAGCAGCAGGGCGGACGTGTTTTGCCATTTGAGGAGATTACACTGGACGTACTGACGGCAATGTAAGACGGGCAATGGCCTTTCACTGGCTTCGTTAACCTTGAATGCAAGGCACGAATAGCCGAAGGGCCTGCTTCTGTAACTACCTATCAACGAGAGATACAGGCAGCGACGTCCTGTCGCGTCCCATGACTGTGTTGCCAGGAATTGCTGTATCCGGGGCAGCATTGGTTGTAGTTGTTTCCCCACAAAGCGGTTAAACCCTGCCTCTACTAAATCCAGCTCTTCCTGAGCATGAGTTAAGCGTATCGAAAAGTGGACAGGGCTGGTGGCTAAGTCTGCTGAAATGACTCAAATAAATACGTGCTGGCACTTATTACTTGATGGGTACAGATAACAAAATTTATCAGTTTTGTGTTTGGTTTTTTTCTTATTACCATCGTGCACATAATATAGTAACTTATATCATTGATTGGTGTTTAAATAGTAAGTGCTGATTTTGCACTTTATTTTCGCTGGCTATGCTGTGTTATTTTATATTTATAAATGGAGTGCCGGGTTGTGAAGTTATTAGCTGGATTGTTGTTTATTATCTCGTTGTCTTGTCATGCCGAAAGTGAAATTGAAAGATTGACGAACCGAGCAACGCTGGATCCAGGCTACGAAACTTTGATAAAGAAAATTATTTTCTCCGATATAGGGTATTTGAAGGGTTGTTTAGATAATATTGGTGCTAATCCATTTACAATTTTTTATACCGTTGGTACGGATGGGGTGGCTTCTGAAGTGAAATTTTTTCCTGAAGAGGTAAATGCACAATGCTTTGCAGACTACCTGACCAACCTGGACTACCCTAAGCCTGAGAAAGTTTTTTATGGGCGTTTTGGCGCGCATGCGGCGGGAAGCTAGCCGTGTGTCGAGTATCCGTATTTACTTTGGGTTATGAATAAAAAATATCGCGATAGAACGCTTAATAAAATGGAGGGATACTATGATTACTGCACAGGGAACCGTACCCGGAAGTGAGCTATACAGTGCTAAGGCTCAAAAGTCGCTTACCGGTCAGGTTGCAGGCGAGAGTGGAGTTATAGATAAGAAACCCCCTTCATCTGATGACCCTGATAAGGAGAAGAGCACCGTTTCAATTTCTAATGCTGCACGGAAAGCAGTTGAACATGATCCAGCTAACGCCTCAGCTCTGGGTTATGAACAGTTTATGCCAACCTATGATGGCTTTTCAGCAGCGGCTATCGCTGTCGGCGTCAGTGACCCTGGTGCGGAACCTTTCTCTTCCGGTAAAACATTCGATCAGGTCGCCATTGATGCCCGTGCCAGCCTGGATAAAAACTATCAGAAACTCGATGATATTGGTAAAACGTATCGGGCCGAGTCAGCTAACGCAACCGATAGAAATTCACTTGTTGGTGAGCTGGATCGCCGTGCTTTATATGCAGTTGTCAGCAATGAAGGTGGATTGTTTACAAAAGATGAGCAGGCACTAGCGCAAAGCAAGATGAGCCAGCAACAAGGGCTGGCGATGGGCCTGTACAGTGGGCCAAGTAGTGAACAGGATAAGTTTTTCGACCCCTTCCTTGGTGACACTGCTCAGAAGTTCAAAGCCGGGATTCAGTTTTTTGATCAGGTTAGCAACGAAGAGAAAGCAAACTCTATAGACTTTGCTATTCAACGGGCCTCTCTACAACAAGGCTATGAAGGGATGACTCGTGATCGCGGCGAGACTCCAGAAGACTTCAGTACAGATCACCCATTGGTAAATTTAATTCTTCTCGCACTGGATTCCGCGAACGGTAATCTTGAAAATCAATCGCCTGTCGGTATTGTCAGTGATGCAGAAGACCTGAGAAACCAGCCCTGGTTCGCTAACTATACAGACCGTCTGGATAATGTAATGAGTGAAACAAGAGATAAATATCTGGATAAAAGTTAACTTTTATCCTGGTTTTAATGAACAAAAAACTCTCAAGAGCTTATAGATTTTTTACCTGCAGGGCTTCGATGGTTAATAATAAAATTTTAATCCCTCTCTCTTTTATCTGAACAGAACCCCCAGTGGTTATATGTTCATGAAATGCAGAATACAACCTGTCCACCAGAGCTGGCGTCAAGTACTGTGATCACTGTGAGAGGGCCTGCAAGCCTCAGAGCGAGCAGGCCCTGAGTGGTTATGCAGGGTTGCAGGCCCGCTCAGCTGAACTACCCAGCGGGCAAGCGGCAGCGATCAGTTCGCGGGTGTACGCCTGTTGAGGGCAGTTGAATATCTCCTCGGTTGGCCCCTGTTCCACCACCTCACCTGTGCGCATCACCATGACATGGTCGGACAGTGCACGGACGACAGCCAGGTCATGGCTGATGAACAGGTAGGTGAGCTTGTGTTTATCCTGCAATTCACGTAGCAGCTCGATCACTCTGACCTGCACTGAGCGGTCGAGTGCTGAGGTCGGTTCGTCCAGCAGCAGGAATTTCGGTTTGAGCACCATCGCACGGGCGATGGCAATGCGCTGGCGCTGGCCACCGGAGAATTCGTGCGGGTAGCGGTTACGTGAGGCAGGGGAGATGGCGACTTCTTCTAACGCTGCGCATACCGCTTCGTCCCGCTGGTCAGGCCGCATAAGCGGTTCATGCACTTTCAGCCCCTCAGCGATGATCTCGCCGATGGTCATTCGTGGTGACAGTGAACCAAAGGGGTCCTGAAATACGACCTGCATTTTACGCCGCAGGGGTCGCATCGCTAATGGTTCCAGTCCGTCAATCTGTATCCCATCAAAGTGTATATCACCATGGCCGTCCAGCAGTTTGAGCAGGGCTTTTCCCAGGGTGGATTTACCCGAGCCTGATTCGCCAACAATACCGACGGTCTGGCCCTGGCGTAAGGTCAGGCTGATGCCGTCGACGGCACGAAACTGATTGACCACCCGGCCCAGAAACCCGGCCCGGATTGGGAACTCTACCTGTACCTGCTTTGCATCCAGGATAACGGGGGCGTCCTGGCTGACTGGCGGCTTGTTACCACTGGGTTCGGAGTCCAGCAATTCACAGGTATAAGGGTGTTGTGGCTGGCTGAACACCGCTTCCGTGATGCCCTGCTCAACCAGCTGGCCCTTGCGCATCACGCACACCCGGTCGGCAAACTGATGAACCACCCCCAGATCGTGGGTGATGAACAGAATAGCCATGCCGAATTTGTGCTGCAGGCCTTTCAACAGTGCCATAACTTGCGCCTGGATGGTGACATCCAGTGCTGTGGTGGGCTCGTCGGCAATCAGGATATCGGGTTCGCAGGCCAGCGCCATGGCGATCATAACCCGTTGTCGCTGGCCGCCCGATAGTTCATGCGGATAGGCTTTCAGCCGACGCTTCGGGTCGGGGATTTCAACCAGCTGAAACAGCTCCAGTACTCTGGCGGCGGCCTGTCGCCGGGTCATGCCTTTGTGCTCAATCAGGACCTCGGCAACCTGGTGCTCAATGCTTTGCAGCGGATTGAGTGAGGTCATCGGCTCCTGGAATATCATGGCAATCCGGTCGCCACGCACTTTACGAATGGCTGTCGTCGAGGCACCGATCAGTTCCTGCTGCTGGTATTGAATACTGCCTTGGGTGTAGCGCACCGGTTCCGGCAATAACTGCAGAATAGACTGGGCGGTGATCGACTTGCCTGAACCCGACTCGCCGACCAGCGCCAGGGTTTCACCCTTATACAGTTCAAAACTGATGCCCCTGACCGCCTGCACGGTGCCGGTGTGCAGGGCGAAGTCGATATGCAGATCATCAATGGTCAGGATCGGCAGAGCAGGCGCTGTGGCTGAGGTATGTACATTCATAACGTTGCTCCTGGGTTAACGTGATTTCGGGTCCAGCGCATCGCGCAGGCCGTCGCCAATAAAGTTGAGGCAGAACAGGGTGATCGCCAGCATGGCCGCCGGGAAAAACAGTTGCCAGGGAGCACCTTCCATATTGGCGGTGCCCTCACTGATCAACACGCCCCAGCTGGTCATGGGCTCCTGTACACCCAGCCCCAGGAAGGAGAGAAAGCTTTCCAGCAGAATCACTTTAGGCACGGTGAGTGTCACATAGACGATCACGGGGCCAAGTGCATTCGGGATAATGTGCCGCAGGATTATCTGGCGGTCTGAAACGCCCAGTGCATGGGCGGCTTCAACGAACTCCTTGCGTTTGAGGGTTAAGGTTTGCCCCCGTACGATACGTGCCATGTCCAGCCATTCGACAGCGCCGATGGCGATGTAAATCAACAGGATGGAGCGGCCAAACACCACCATCATCAGGATGACCAGAAACATAAAGGGCATGGAGTAGAGGATATCGACAAAGCGCATCATCAGGTTATCCACCCGGCCACCCATATAGCCGGAAATCGCACCATAGCTGACGCCGATTACCAGACTGACCAGAGTGGCAATCAGCGCGACAGTGAGTGAGATCTGGCCGCCATAGAGGCTGCGTAACAGCAGGTCGCGGCCATTGGTATCTGTGCCGAACCAGTGGCCGCCTTCACCGGGTGGTGTGCCCATAAACTCCCAGGAAACGTCGTCCAGCTCGATGCTGAAAAACAGCGGGCCAAAGAAACAGCTTATCGCCATCACGGATAACAGCAGGGTGCTGACCAGCGTGGCGCGGTTCAGAAACAGGCGGCGCAGGGCGTCCTTCATCAGGCTGTCGCCCTGTGCCGCAAAAGTTGCGTTGCTCATGGTATCAGCCTCATTCGTAACGTATCTGTGGGTCCAGCCAGCCATAAATCAGATCGACCAGCAGGTTAAACAGGATGATCAGGCCGCCGTAGAAAACCACCGTGCCCATCACCAGGGTGTAGTCACGGTTCAGCGCGGCCTGGACGAAGTAGCGACCAATACCAGGAATACCAAAAATCTGTTCGATCACCACCGAGCCGGTAATCACACCGGCCGTGGCGGGGCCAAGATAGGAGATAACGGGCAGCAGGGCTGATTTCAATGCATGGCGGGTGACGACTTTACGCTCGCTGATCCCTTTAGCACGGGCGGTGCGAATGAACTGTGCCCCCATTACTTCGATCATGCTGCCTCGGGTCATCCGGGCGATATACGCCACCTGGGGCAGGGCGAGGGCCAGAATGGGCAGTACCTTGTTTTGCCAGGCTCCGTCATTCCAGCCGCCTGCGGGAAGCCAGCCCAGCATCACACCAAATACCAGTGTCAGGATGGGGGCCATGACAAAGTTAGGAATGGCAATGCCCGCCATGGCGGTACTCATCACCAGATAATCGCCGGGGGTGTTCTGGCGCAGGGCGGCATAGCAGCCAAAGCCGATGCCGAAAATAATACCGATCAGCATGGCCCACATACCCAGCTCAAAGCTGATGGGGAAGCCGGACCAGATCAGTTCGGTAACGGTGAAGTCTTTGTATTTGAAGGATGGGCCAAAATCGCCCACGAGCAGTCCAGCAAGGTAATCAAAATATTGCAGATAGAGTGGCTGGTCCATGTTGTAGGCGGCCAGCAGGTTCGCTTCAATCTCTGGCGGCAGTTTTCGTTCGCCATCGAACGGGCCACCGGGGGCCATCCGCATCAGGAAAAACTACAGGGTGATAACAACCAGCAGCGTCGGAATCGACTGCAGCAGGCGTCGCAGGGCATAACCGAACATAAGTCAGTACCTGAGTGAAAAAAACCGGCGGCCAGCTGTGGCCACCGGTTAAAGGAGTGAACGCAGAGTGATGGCTCAGTCGGCCAGGCTCATCCAGCGGGTGCGGTGGCTGTCCATAAGGTTGGGCTGCCAGCCTTTCACTTTGTCACTGACCAGGTTCAGATTGACGTAGTAGTAGATCGGGATTGTGGCGAATTCGTCCATGGCGATCCGCTCAGCCTGTTGCATATAGCCCGCACGGGTGACCGGGTCCAGGGTGACGGCTGCTTTGTTCATCAGCTGGTTGAACTGAGCGTTGTTGTAACCGCCGTAGTTGTTCGGGGTGGGCTCCAGCAGGCTGAGGAAGTTCTGGGCATCAGGGTAATCCGCCAGCCAGCCTGCGCGGGCGACCTCAAAGTTGGACACTTTGAGTTCATTGTAATGCACGGCAACTTCAGCGTTGGTCAGCTCGGTTTTGACGTAGATTTTCTTCCACATCGCCGCCACGGCAACGGCGATCTTTTTATGGGCGTCATGGGTGTTGTAACGCAGCTGCAGGGCGAGCGGGTTGTCTTTGGAGTAGCCCGCCTGTTCCATCAGCGCCTGTGCCTGTTTGATGGCAGTGCCGTAGGGCAGGCCTTTAAAGCTCAGCGTCTGCGCTTTGTAGTTCCCCAGGCCGGGTGGGACAAAACTGTAGGCTGGAATCTCACCGGTTTTTAGCACTTTCTCGGTGATGATCTCACGGTTAATCGCCATGCTGAGTGCTTTGCGAACACGCACATCCTGAAGTTTGGGATTGCGCATGTTGAGCGGGTAGTAGTAGGTGCCCAGCTGTGGGCTGACCCGGGTTTCAGCGGCCATGTTTTTCTTCAGCCAGCTGAACTGATCAACCGGAAACTCGTAGTTCATATCAAGCTCGCCAGCGCGGAAACGTTTAAGCGCAGCAGCGCGGTCTTCCGTTGGGTAGTAGGTAACGTTGTCGATGGCGACATTGTCTGTATCAAAGAAATTCGGGTTCTTCCTGGCTTTGATATGGGTTTGCGGCAGCCATTCGGTGAGCTGATACGCCCCGTTAGACACCATGTTGCCCGCCTTAACCCAGCGGTTGCCATGTTTCTCGACCACATGTTGCGGCAGCGGGTAGGCGGTGTAGTGGGTGAGCTGGTCCAGGAAGTAGGGAGTATGGGCTTTGAGCGTGATCTGCAGGGTGTGTGTGTCCAATGCTTTTACGCCCAGCTGGGACAGGTCTTTCTGCTCCCCTTTGTTGATCGCTTCAGCGTTGAGTATTGGATAGAGCACATAGGCGTATTTCGCCGCGGTGGCGGGGTTCAGTATCCGCTGGATACCGAATACAAAATCCTGCGCGGTGACCGGTTTGCCGTCGGACCAGCCGGTGTCTGTACGCAGGTTAAATGTGTAAACCGTGCCATCGTCGTTGATAGTCCAGTCTTTCGCCATACCGGGAATACTGTTCCCGTTCATATCCTGGGTGACCAGCCCCATGAACAGATCGCCAACGACGAAATCTTCCCAGTTGCCAGAAACATGGTTCGGGTCGAGTGTACCCGGCTCACCACCAATCCCTCGGTGCAGAGTCTGTGCGTTAACCAGCGTACTGACGCCCAGTGCGCAGATGGCCGCGGTACGCAGGGTGTTGCGCAAGAGTGTCGAACGTTTAATTATCATTATTATCATCCCTGTTCATATTCTTGTAAGACTCCAGCAGCATAGAGCTATGCTTATCTATTGAGCAATTGGAATCCCGTATAGGGTGTATGTGTATTTTCAATGAGCGGCTTGCTGACAGGGATTGGGGAGATAGCTCGGCAGGTAAAGCTGGCAGGCCAGCTAAGCAATTGGGGGAGTCCAGCGCTTTCACTCAGTAGCGAGCAGAGCGCGCTGGAACAGGCAATTATCCCGCAGCAATCCCTAGCGGCAGGGTGTTGTCCTGCAGCCACAGCGTCTCCAGCCGTGGAAACCAGGGTTGCTGGGGCACATCCTGCACAACCTGGGCGACAATGGCGCAGCTGGTTGGATAGAGCTGTTGGTAGAATTCAGTGGCAGCGGCGTGATCATCTGCTGCGATAATCTGAGTTTGATGCAGCGCGCTGCAGACTTCAAAAATGGGCACATCGCGAAGCTTTTTCAGCAGCTGGTTACGCAAGCCATGGCGTAAAATCCGGTAATCATGAGGGGCTGAAACGCCCATCCGCATACCTTCGTAATTGCGATCATCATCCAGCATCACAATCGACAGAATTTCTCCATCGGGCGTAGTAATCGTGGTGACATCACCACGGCGTATGCAAAGAATAAGCATGGTATTTTTCCCTGTGTACAAGCATCCGTTAATTTCTAACTGTCAGCCGCTGGTGGCCCCGGAACACGCCAAAGGGCCATAAAGCGGACCCGAAAGTCCGCTGGGGGCTGAGTACTGCAACATTCGACAGCGGGTCGAACTACAGTCTCAACAGCGGGCCAAAGGTGAGGGCGCGGCAAGGCCGCATCAGCTCATTCAACCAGCACAGTGAAAAAATCGATACCCCACCTGCACAGGCAATAATGCTGCGCATATCAGGGAAAACAGAACGGGCAGCACAGCGAAATACCCACCCGAAAGGGCGATACCAGGGCTCAGGATTCACAGACAATCGGCCACAACTCAGCCCCGGCACACAGTGCAGGGCCATATAACAGGCACGGGAAAACAGAACACTCGTAAGTGCAGGAAAACTAAAAGAAAAACTTTTAGGTGAGGGGAACTCTGACGTATGATCGTAATCAGCCATTTTGGACTCTCATTCAGTCTATTTTGGTTAGCTGCGGTGGGGTGTTGGTAGCACCCTGGCGTAGCGTCTTCAGTTTTTAGGATGTAAAAGACTTAGTGGTTTTACACACTCCTGAT
>JAIBDV010000109.1 GCA_024686055.1 Neptuniibacter sp. | reverse complement strand
GGGATCTGTCTGGGTATGCAGGTTGCGGTGATTGAATACGCTCGCAACGTGGCGGGCCTGGTCGGCGCCAATTCTACCGAATTTGAACCCAAGAGTGCGCATCCGGTGATTGGTCTTATTACCGAGTGGACGACGTCCGAGGGCGATGTCGAAGTACGTGACGAAAGCACGGATCTGGGCGGCACCATGCGTCTGGGTGCACAGGTTTGCCACCTGGCAGAAGGCTCTACCTCGGCGACCGCCTACGGTGCAACCGAGATTACCGAACGCCACCGTCACCGTTTTGAGGTGAACAACAACTACGTTGCTCAGCTGGAAGCGGCAGGACTGCGTATTGCGGGTCGTTCCGTTGATGGCGAGCTGGTTGAAGTGGTTGAAGTGTCAGACCACCCATGGTTTGTGGCCTGTCAGTTCCACCCTGAATTCACCTCTGGCCCACGTGCGGGTCACGGTCTGTTCACCGGCTTTATTGATGCGGCGCTGAGCTACCAGGCGACTGCCCAGAATTCTTGATACGCGTATTTTTGGAGTGAGCTAAATGGCAACTATTGCTGATATTAAAGCCCGCGAGGTGCTCGATTCCCGCGGTAACCCGACTGTTGAAGCTGACGTTATCCTGGCCTCCGGTGTGATGGGGTCCGCCTGTGCACCTTCAGGTGCCTCTACCGGTTCCCGCGAAGCGCTGGAACTGCGTGATGGTGATAAAGCGCGCTACCTGGGTAAAGGCGTTCTCAAAGCAGTAGCAGCGGTTAACGGCTCTATCCGTGACGCTCTGCTGGGTATGGACGTGACTGAGCAGCGTGCGCTGGATAACAAAATGCTGGCGCTGGATGGCACTGAAAACAAGGAAAACCTGGGCGCGAATGCGATCCTGGCGGTTTCTCTTGCTGCGGCTAAAGCAGCGGCTATCGAAAAAGGTATGCCACTGTACGCCCACATTGCTGAGCTGAACGGCACCGCAGGCCAGTTCTCCCTGCCGGTACCGATGATGAACATCATCAACGGTGGTGAGCACGCGGATAACAACGTTGATATCCAGGAGTTCATGGTTCAGCCGGTTAACTTCACCAGCTTCTCTGAAGCGATGCGTTGTGGTGCTGAGATCTTCCATGCCCTCAAAGCGGTACTCAAAGGCCGTGGCCTGAGCACCTCCGTGGGTGATGAAGGTGGTTTCGCCCCGAACCTGGGTTCCAACGAAGAAGCACTGGTTGTTATCAAGGAAGCGGTCGATAATGCCGGTTACGAGCTGGGTAAAGATGTGACCCTGGCGCTGGACTGTGCATCTTCCGAGTTCTACAAAGATGGCAAGTACGATCTGGCTGGCGAAGGTCAGGTATTCGATGCGGAAGGTTTTGGTGATTACCTGGCGAAACTGGCAGATACTTACCCGATCGTATCCATCGAAGATGGTATGGATGAGTCTGACTGGGATGGCTGGGCAAGCCTGACCCGTAAGATTGGTGACCGTGTACAGCTGGTCGGTGACGACCTGTTTGTGACCAACACTAAAATCCTGGCCCGTGGTATCGAGCAGAGCATTGGTAACTCCATCCTGATCAAGTTCAATCAGATCGGCTCTCTGTCCGAAACACTGGATGCGATCAAAATGGCTAAAGATGCTGGCTTCACGGTCGTTATCTCTCATCGTTCCGGTGAAACTGAAGATACCACCATTGCTGATCTGGCAGTGGGCACCGCTGCCGGTCAGATCAAGACGGGCTCCCTGTGCCGTTCTGATCGCGTCGCCAAGTACAACCGTCTGCTGCGCATCCAGGAAGAACTGGCTGACAAGGCTGTTTACAACGGTCTGTCCGAGATTAAAGGTCAGGCGTAAGCCTGGCAGTGATAAAAAGGGGGCTTCGGCCCCCTTTTTTGCCTTCCGCCGTTGTACTAACGTAACAGAGCAGGGCCGGTTATGTATCGTTGGCTGATTGTGGTATTGCTCATTCTGTTGAGCGCATTACAGTATCGTCTCTGGCTGGGGGAGCCTAATCTGCGCCAGAACTGGCAGTTACAGGCGGAGGTTGAGCTGCAGTTGCTCGACAATGCACGTCTGGGTGAGCGTAATAAGCAACTGGAAGCAGAAGTGCTTGACCTGAAAAAAGGTGAGGCAGCGCTGGAAGAGCGCGCCCGAAACGACCTGGGGATGATCCGTAAAGGGGAGACCTTTTACCAGCTGGTGGACCCGCCAACACGTGATTAACCAGGCTCAATTAGAATGATGGTCCAGGCTGGCCTGGCTGAGAGAATAGTACCCCGATGCAGTTTCCAACTGATTTTACCTACCTGCATGGTCAGCCTGTTGGCACGGCCGATATCCGCACCGAAGCTGAAGACTTTCAGGTGTTCGAACAGCTACCGTTCGAGCCCGATGGTGAAGGCGAACACTTTTTTGTCTACATTCGAAAAACCGGCGAGAACACCGACTGGGTAGCCCGTAAACTGGCGCGCTTTTGCCATACCACTCCCCGTGAAGTTGGCTACGCCGGTAAGAAAGATCGCCATGCGGTCACCGAACAGTGGTTCAGTGTCAAAGTGCCGATCAAAAGTGAGGTTGACTGGACACTGTTTAACAGTGACACGATCCAGGTACTCAAGGCGCTCCGTCACGGTAAAAAATTGCGGCTGGGTGCCTTACAGGGCAATCGCTTTAAACTGCGTCTGCGCAATGTCAGTAATCCGCAGGAGCTGGCTGAGCGAATCGAGCAGGTTCGCAGTGGTGTGCCGAACTACTTTGGTGAACAGCGTTTTGGCTTTGACTGGGGTAACCTGAGCAAAGGGGTAGCGTTGATTAACGGTGAGCTGAAAGAACGCCAGCGCCACAAAAAAGGCCTGTATATCTCAGCGGTCCGTTCCTGGTTCTTTAACTATCTACTGTCACAACGGATCACTCAGGGGCACTGGTTGCAGGTTCAGCCCGGTGATGCCCTGATGCTGGCGGGCAGTCATAGCTGCTTCAGTGCGGATAAGGAACAAGACCTGACGGCATTGCAGGCACGCCTTGAAGCCGTGGATTTGCATCTCACCGGTCCAATGTGGGGGCGGGGTGAGCCCATGTCGGTGGGCGAGTCCCGACTTTGGGAGCGGATGTTGCTGGCCCCCTGGCAAGCCCTGCTGGATGGACTGGAAAACCTCGGCCTGAATCAGGAGCGCCGTGCATTACGTTTACTTCCCGCTGAACTTGCAGCGCACCAGGAGTCTGACTCACAATGGGTCATTGAGTTTGCTCTACCCTCTGGTGCCTTTGCCACCAGTGTGTTGCGTGAGCTGTGTCAGGTAAACACACCAGAGCGTGAGCCCGAATCATGAAAATACTGCTTTCCAATGATGATGGTGTGTATGCTCCCGGGCTGGAAGCGCTGGCACGGGCCTTGCAAAGTCTTGGCGAAATCCAGGTGGTGGCACCCGATCGTAATCGTAGTGGTGCCAGTAATTCGCTGACCCTGGATCGACCTCTGGAGCCGCATCATCACAGCAGTGGCTTTATCAGTCTCAATGGTACGCCAACGGACTGTGTACACATGGGAGCGGCGGGTGTCTTCGGGATGGAGCCTGACCTGGTCGTGTCGGGTATTAACGCCGGGGCGAATATGGGTGATGATGTCATCTATTCCGGCACGGTTGCGGCGGCGATGGAGGGGCGGCACCTTAAATTTCCGCCCATTGCGGTGTCGCTGGCCAGCAGCCACCCGGATAACTATGTGACTGCTGCTGAGGTCGTTAAAGAGCTGGTGCCCCGGTTGCACAGCCTGAACCTGGCGCCACGTACGGTATTAAATATCAATGTACCGGACCTGCCGCTGGAACAGCTCAAAGGGGTACACGTGACCCGGTTGGGGCACCGTGAGCTGGCGGATAAGCCGGTGGCGGCAGCCGATCCACGTGGCAAAGTGAGATACTGGTTGTCGGGTGTTGGCGCAATAGCTGACAGGGATCCGGGAACGGACTTTTTTGCAGTAGAGCAGGGGTTTGTGTCAATCACGCCACTGCAGATTGATATGACTCAGTACGCTGGTATGGATGCACTGGCGGGCTGGCTGGAGGACTGAACGTGAACAAGCTGCAGCTGCAGGGAATAGGCATGACATCGGCGCGCACCCGAGATCGCCTGGTGAACCGGCTGAAGGAACAGGGCATTGAGGATGAAGCGGTGCTGGCTGCAATACGCGCCACACCGCGGCATATTTTTGTCGATGAGGCGCTGGCGCATCGCGCTTACGAAGACAGTGCTTTGCCAATTGGCTTTAACCAGACCATATCACAACCCTACATTGTTGCCCGGATGACCGAGCTGCTACTGGCGGGTGGGCCTTTGAAAAAAGTGCTCGAAGTGGGGACTGGTTCCGGGTTCCAGACAGCGGTGCTGGCACAGCTGGTGGATAAGCTGTGCAGTGTTGAGCGTATCCGGCCGTTGCAGGAAAAGGCTAAAGAGCGATTACAGTTGCTGGAATTGCGCAATGTGTCCTGCCTGCATACTGATGGTGGTATGGGCTGGCCGGGCATGGCGCCGTTTGATGGCATCCTGTCCGCCGCGGCACCTGAAGAGGTGCCGGAAGATTTATTGGCGCAGCTGGCTGTTGGTGGTCGCATGGTGATTCCTGTGGGGGGGCGTAATGGCCAGCAATTAAAGCTGATTCAGCGTACCTCGGAATCGGTATATGACACACAGATTATTGAGTCGGTTCATTTTGTCCCGCTGTTGAGCGGCACCATTCGTTAATTGCTTTGTTAAGAGAGTTTGATGGAAAACACGCGCAGTCTGGCCGCCTGGCTGGGATTATTGTTTAAAGGTCTTTTGATGGGCGCGGCAGATGCGGTGCCTGGTGTGTCTGGTGGCACCATTGCGTTTATGACCGGGATTTATGAGGAGCTGATAGACTCCTTGCGTCGCTGTGGTCCTCAATCATTACAGGTGTTATTTCGGCGGGGCCCCAGGGCTTTCTGGCAATCGATCAATGGTAACTTTTTATTGGTACTGGTGAGTGGGGTATTGCTCAGTCTGGTAGGGGTCGCCCGTTCGGTGCTTTATCTGCTGGAAACTTACCCTGTGCAGCTGTGGGCACTGTTTTTTGGTCTGATCCTGGCTTCAACACTGGTGATTGTGCGGATGATGCCGGGTTGGCAGCGAAACAGTATGGCTTTTTTTCTGTTGGGTACACTACTGGCGTTACTGCTGACTTCCCTGACGCCTATGGCGCTGGAGCTGACGCCGGTAACTGCGTTGATGGGAGGGATGATTGCTATCTGTGCGATGATCCTGCCAGGGGTGTCGGGCAGTTTTATTCTGTTGTTATTGGGCTTGTATGCCCCGGTGCTGGCAGCACTGAAAGGCTTTGAGTGGCAAACACTCAGCTATTTTGTTGCAGGCTGTGCTGTGGGCTTGATGGCGTTCTCCAGAGTACTACACTGGATGTTTGAACGCTTCCATGCATTGACGCTGGCGCTGCTGGCAGGTTTTATGCTGGGTTCATTGAATAAGGTCTGGCCGTGGAAGTATACGGTTGCCTATACCATTGACAGCAAAGGCCAGGAGGTGGCGCTGGTGCAGGATAATGTATTGCCCTGGAGTTACGCTGAGCTGCATGGTGAGCCTGCCTGCCTTGCCAGTGCTGTGTTATTGGCTGCTGTAGGGGCAGCAATGGTGCTTGCGCTGGAGCGGCGCTCGCAGCGGGGCTGATTCCAGGTGTTTGTTCGCAGCCTGTTTACAGGATTACTGATATTGCTGCTGACAGGTTGTGGCACAACTCAGCTGGCGCCGGTTGCTGAGCGCTCTCAGCGCCCGCACAAGGGCGTTGCTCCTTCTCATTATCGGGTGCGCAAAGGTGACACCCTGTATTCCATTACCTGGCGTTACGGGCTGGATGTTCGTAAAGTTGCCCGGCTCAATAATATCGATAATAAATATCGCATTTATCCAGGCCAACGCCTGCGGTTACGCGGCTCCGGGGTCAATACACCCAGTCGTTCAAAAAACATTCAGCAGAAAACTGCTTCTCAAAAGCCAAAAACCAGGGTAAAAAATAAAGCTACGGCGGCTTCCGGCCGAGCGTCTACACTGAAAAATCGTACGCCAGCGGTTGGGAACCAATCGACTACACGGGCGACAAAGTCAGTTAAGACGGTAGCAAAAGCAGATTCACCTAATCTTAGTAGTACTTTGGGTAAGAAAAATTCTGCTATTGTAGGGAAGGTTCGTTGGCAGTGGCCATCGAACGGTAAGGTTATCGAAACGTTCAGTACGCGAGGCCGCATAAACAAAGGCATCAATATCGCAGGCCGCCTTGGCGACCGGGTATCAGCTGCTGCTTCAGGCGAAGTGGTTTATGTTGGAAGCGGGTTACTGGGTTACGGAAACCTGATCATAATCAACCACAACGGCCTCTATATGAGTGCCTATGCTCACAATAGTCGAGTCTTCGTCAAAGAACGGGACCGTGTGAGTCGTGGTGATAGGATCGCTGAAGTGGGTAGTAGTGGCACGGATCGTCACAAGCTCCACTTCGAGGTCCGGCGCGATGGTAAACCGGTTAATCCGATGAAGTATTTACCGCGACGCTAACATAATTAGAAACGATACATGACGGGCAACGCTCCACCATCGAGTAAACGAAGGGGGGTTAACAATGGAAACTTTCGACAAGGACTACAACCAGGGCAACGCTGAAGAGACTTTAGAGCTTTCTACGCAGGCTTTGGCGCAACAGACGGAAAAGGCAGCAAAGGACTCTGCGCCAGCATTTCTTAACAGTGGCCGCGGACGCGGGAGTATGGCTCACAAGGATTTGATGAATGCCAAAACGCTCGATGCCACACAACTGTACCTGAACGAGATTGGTTTCTCGCCACTGCTCAGTGCTGAAGAAGAGGTCTATTACTCTCGTCGGGCACTGAAAGGTGATGACGCATCTCGACAGCGAATGATCGAGAGCAACCTGCGACTGGTGGTGAAAATTTCACGCCGTTATATCAATCGCGGGCTGACACTGCTGGATCTGATCGAAGAGGGTAACCTCGGTCTGATTCGTGCCGTGGAGAAGTTCGATCCGGAGCGGGGTTTCCGCTTCTCGACCTACGCGACCTGGTGGATTCGTCAGACCATTGAGCGTGCCATCATGAATCAGACGCGGACCATTCGTCTGCCGATTCATGTGGTGAAAGAGCTGAATGTGTATCTGCGTGCCGCCCGTGAGCTGGCCCAGAAACTGGACCATGAGCCAACGCCGGAAGAGATTGCGGCGGCGGTTGATAAGCCAGTTGAGACAGTCGAGCGACTGCTGGGGTTGAACGAACGTGTTAGCTCTGTTGATACGCCGGTAGGTAAAGACTCTGAAAAGTCGCTGCTCGACACCATTCCGGACCTGGATTCAGCCGACCCGGCGACGTTGCTACAAAGCAGTAATATTAGTGGCAATCTGGATGAATGGTTAGGGATGTTGCCTGATAAGCACTCAGAAGTGTTATGTCGTCGCTTTGGTTTGCGTGGTTATGAGATGAGTACGCTGGAAGATGTTGGCCGTGAGATTGGCCTGACTCGTGAGCGTGTACGTCAAATTCAGGTTGAAGCGCTGCGTAAGTTGCGTGAAATTATCGAGAAAAACGGTCTTAGCGGCGAAGATTTGTTACAGCTGTAACAGCCGCGGTGCTCTGCCAGGCGGTTGTGATAACCCCTGTTAACCGGCAGAGCACGAATATCAGACGGTAAGAAAGACCCGCTTGTCTGCGACGCCATCCCATTTGGCGGCGTCGGGAAGCGGGTCTTTTTGTTGGGTTATCCGGGGCCATTGTTCGGCCAGTTCGGCGTTGATCCGGGCAAAGTCCTGTTGATCAGCCGGTAGCTCATCTTCCTGAAATATTGCTTCGGCCGGACATTCTGGCTCGCACAGGCCGCAATCGATGCACTCGTCCGGGTTTATGGCGAGAAAATTTTCCCCTTCATAGAAACAGTCAACTGGGCAGGCGCTGACGCAATCGGTGTATTTACAGTGAATGCAGTTGTCTGCAACAACGTAAGCCATCGTGGGTGGAAGTCTCCTGATTAACCCCGGTCATTGGTACGTACCGGGGTGAATGGGTCAAAGTTTCTCTTTCAGAGCGTACAGTGCATCCAGTGCCTGGCGTGGTGTCATCTCGTCCAGATTCAGTGCCTGCAATGCTTCAAGGGCCGGGCTGTGGGCTGGCGCGGCGAACAGGTCCGCCTGGGCAGGGCTCGGGTGAGACGGACTGCTCTGCGGCGTACTTGCAACGGGCAGTGGGAGTGCAGGGCTATCACCGCTGGCGCTGTGCTCTAGCTGGATCAGCTTTTGCTTTGCTTCCTGAATGACACGCTGAGGTACTCCGGCCAGCTGGGCAACCTGCAAGCCGTAGCTCTGGCTGGCAGGGCCGTCCTGGACTTCATGCATAAAGACGATATGGTCATTATGTTCAACGGCTGTCAGATGGACGTTGAACACCGGTTTATGC
>JAIBDV010000054.1 GCA_024686055.1 Neptuniibacter sp. | reverse complement strand
TGGTGGCTGACCTGGGCACCGTTTGTCGGCATGTTCATTGCGCGCATCTCCCGTGGCCGTACCATCCGTGAACTGATCGGCGGCGCACTGATTGCACCGACCCTGTTCGGCTTCCTGTGGATCGCAGCCTTCGGCGGCTCAGCTATCCACTACGAACACGAAGACCGTATCGCCCATCAGGCGATGGTGGCTGAGCAACAGCTCAGTGGTGATGCAGCTGAGCTCGGAGGTGAAGCGTTCAAAGGTGGCGAGATTCTGCTGGCAACCAAAAAAGATTCGACGCTGGCAATCTTCACCCTGTTCGACACCATCGAAGAAAGCTCCGGTGCCAGTGTCAGCACGATCCTCAGTGCGCTGGCCACCCTGTTGCTGGTGACCTACTTCGTCACCTCAGCGGATTCCGGCACCCTGGTGATCTCTACCCTCAGCTCGCGCGGCAGCCTGGAGCCACCGCAAGTCAGCCGTGTCGCCTGGGGCCTGGTGATCGGTGCCATCGCTTCAGGTCTGTTATGGGCAGGCGGGCTGAAAACTGTGCAGACGGCCACCATCTGTGCCGCACTGCCAGCCGCCGTACTGGTCATGCTGATGGCAGTGTCGGTGCAACGTGCCTTAAAAGAGGAAAACGTTGCTGGAAACGACAGCCCCGAGCCTGAGCCGATGACAGCCAGCGGCATCTAAGCTACTGTTTTTAATAGAAAGCTCCTGCCTTGATGGGAGCGTATACCCTGCGCCGCCGGAGCTTCTCTGGCGGCGCAGCCATTTCTGCCATTGCGTTAGGGTGAGGCAATGCGAATCAGACCACTACCACCGCTGAACAGCCTGGTGGCCTTTGAAGCCGCCGCCCGTCATCTGAGTTTTACCCGTGCTGCCAACGAACTGAGCGTGACTCAGGGCGCGATCAGCCGTCAGGTGCGACATCTGGAAGATTACCTGGGCCGGGCACTGTTTATCCGCGATAAGCGGGCTCTTAGCCTGACCGACACCGGTGCCGACTACTACGACAACGTGCAGCAATCGCTGTTGCAACTGGCCGGGGCCACCGGCGATATTCTGCAGTGGCAGGGCGATCAGCAGGTGACTGTGGTCACCACCAATGCCATGGCCTCATTCTGGCTGTTACCCCGTTTCAACGAATTTCAGGAACAACACCCGGAGGTTGATCTGCGTATTCTGGCGGTTGAGTCGCTGCGCAATATTCGCCATAACGAGTTTGATCTGGCGCTGTTCTACTGCCGCACGCCGCCGGAAGGTCTGCGCGCCACACCGTTGTTCAGCGAGTCAGTGTTTCCCGTCTGCAGCCCCGCCTACCTGCAGAAAAATCCGCAGATTGCCGACCCGCTGCAACTGGCCACCAGCACCTTGCTGTCACTGGAAGTACGGGAAGACTGGCTCAGCTGGCGCGACTGGTTTGAAGGCTGCGACCTGCCCGCCCCCACCGAAAATGCCCGCCGACTGAAGATCAACAACTACCCGCTGGTGATTCAGTCGGCCCTCAACGGCCAGGGGCTGGCACTGGCCTGGGCCAACCTGGTGGATGACTACCTGGCCAGCGGCCTGCTGGTGCGACCGGTGGATAATGCCCTGACCACCGAGTCGCTGTTTTATATGCTGCAGCCGCCCCCCGCCCTGCGTCCTAAAACCGGGGTGGAACTGGTCCAGCAGTGGCTGCTGTCCCATGCTGCGCAGTAGCAATCGGCCATCCAGCCGGGGGCGTTAAAAGCGGTCAAGGCGAAACGGTCGGGTATCGATTTCAGGTGCCTGCTGTCGCATCAGGCTGACCACCAGCTGTGCGCTGACGGCCGCCTGCGTTAACCCCAGGTGCTGATGGCCAAAGCACAATAACAGGCCCGAATGCTGTGGGTGGCGATCAATCACCGGCAAAGAATCCGGCAAGGTAGGCCGATGCCCCATCCACTGCGACGCGGTCACTTCAGGCCGCGATAGTGCCGGAAACAGCCCCTGAGCATGGTGGCTTAACGCACGAAAACCACGCGCCAGTGGTGCCAGCGTCAGGCCGCCAAACTCCGTCATCCCCACCACCCGGATACCACTGCCCAGCGCACTCATCACCATCCGCCGCTCGGCAGAACCAATGGTGTGGTTCAGCTGCACCGCGTCGGCCGCATAGGTCAGGTGGTAACCGCGTTCCGCTTCCAGTGGCACCTTAATGCCCAGCCCCTGTAACAGCTGAGCACTCCAGGCACCGGCACAGACCACCGCCTGATCAAAGCCCAATGCTTCACCCTTGCTGTGTACCGTCACCGAATTATCGCCCGGCTCCAGTCGTTCAACCGGCTGCTGGATAAAGTGCCCGCCACGGGCCTGAAAGGCTGCTGCCAGCCGCTGGCACAGATGCCATGGATCACTCACCTGGCAGGCCTGTTCAAAGTACAGCGCATGGCTGAGCACAGGGGCCAGTTCAGGTTCCAGCATCGCCAGCCGTTCACCCTGCACCAGTTCAGTTTCAATGCCCTGCTCGCGCAGCCAGTCCGCATGGCGGCGCGCTTCATCCAGCCGTTTTTCAGATTCCCAGACCAGCAGGTAGCCCGACTGGACCAGTATTTCGCTGGCCTCAATATCAGCCAGACACTGCTGCCAGGCCTTTACCGCCTGCTGATTCAATTGCGTCAGCGCTTGCTGCCCTCGGGCCACCTGCCCAGGCAGCGCCGCTTTAACAAAGCGGGCCAGCCAGGGCAGGCTGCGGTGCAGATAACGCAACGGCAACGACAGTGGACCGTTGGGGTTCAGCAGCATGGGTAAGGCACCGGCAACAGTTTTCGGCGTCGCCAGTGGCGCAACCAGCTCAGTCGCCAGATAGCCAGCATTGCCAAACGAGGCACCTTTACCTGGCGTATCACGATCAAACAAGGTGACCTGATAGCCATAACGCTGTGCTTCCAGTGCCGTACAGAGGCCGACAACACCGGCTCCGATCACGGCAACAGTGTTTGCCTTCGGCCCTGGCTGTGCATGATGTTCCATTGTCCCGATTCTCCTGCTCACTCCGGTTTCATTACTGTTCACAACGCCAATCAGAAAAGGCTGAGACCGGTATTAATTACCGTCCTCAGCCTTTGTCTGGTACAGCCCCTGACGGGGCTCAGATTAACGTGGTTATCGTGGTTCTACGGCCTCAGCAGACTGGGCTGACAATGCTGCAGACGCACCTGCCTCAGCCTTTTTCGGTTCAGCCTTCAGCGAGAACAACCCGAACTGCGCATAGAAGATGCCGATCACCGGAGACAGCCAGCAGGCAAAGGCCAGCGGTGCATACAGCAGTGCGCTGTAATCACCCGCGCCCACCGACAGGCCCAGTGCACCCATTACAAACGCGCCACCGGCATTCCATGGGATCAGCGGTGAAACCAGGGTGCCGCCCTCTTCAATCGCACGGGACAGGTTAAGACGGCTGTATCCCAGACGATCATAGTCAGGACCATACATACGGCCAGGCAGTGCAATCGACAGGTACACATCACCCGATACCACGTTGGTCACCGTTGAGGTCACAATAGCGCTGGTCTGCAGGCCACGGAAACCGCTGGTCAGACGCAGAATAGCGTTTACCACAGCCTCAAGGCAGCGAGTACGTTCCAGTGCACCGCCAAAGGCCAGTGCAAACATGATCAGCGTTACCGTCCATGTCATGGACGACACGCCCCCACGGTTCAGCAGTTTATCCAGCTCGGCATTTTCAGTGCTGACTTTGAAACCACTGTGGGCAAAGGTCAGCAGTTCGTTGAAGTTGTAACCGTAGTTCACCGCTGCCACCAGGGCACCGAGCACAAAACCGGTAAACAGTGCCGGAATCGGTGAGACTTTAAAGAACGCTAGCGCCATCACAACCAGCAATGGCAGCACGGGCAACAGGCCCATATCGAAATTGGCCAGCAGGCCAGCCTTGTACTGAGCAATCTGTTCCAGCTGTGCCACATCCGTTACCTGAGGCGCGCCGACAAACAGGTAAATCAAAAACGCAATCAGCATGGCTGGAACCGTGGTCGGCATCATATTACGAATATGATCAAACACATTGGTTTCCGTCACCGCTGCCGCCAGGTTGGTGGTATCGGACAGTGGCGAGATTTTATCGCCGAAAAACGCACCCGAGACAACAGCACCCGCGGTCCAGTAAATTGGAATACCAAACGCCGTGCCCACGCCGACCAGTGCCAGGCCCACGGTGCCTACCGTGGTCCAGCTGGTACCCAGCGACAGCGACACTACAGAGCACAACAGCATAGACGCGGCAAGGAACCAGCTGGGGTCGATAAACTCCAGTCCGTAGTAAATCAGCATCGGTACGGTGCCACTGGCAATCCAGCTCGCTACCAGCATGCCGACCACAATCAGGGTCGCCACGGATGGCATGGCCACGTGCAGTACATGGAATGCGCCCGCTTCAATATCTTTCCAGCGATAGCCTTGCGCCCAGCCGACCAGGGCCGTAATCGCAAAACCCAGCGCCAGAGCGATGTGCGGGGTGAAATCATCATAGTAAAAAATCTGAATGCCCAGTAACGCGACCGTCAGCACAATCGGTATCAGGGCCACGGCCAGGCTCGGCGCAGGTATAACGGAGGTATTTTCCTGTTGCATCTCAAAGGCTCCCGAGGGCGGTCATCCGCCACTTCGTTGTTTTTATACTCGGAGAAAAAAGGGGGTCGACGTACCCCCAAGGGTGGAACAAATCAGTTAGCGGGTCAGAGACTGGTAGGCCAGAATCGCAGCAGCCAGATCTTCTCTGGAGTCGCCAACGGATTTAAACAGGGTGATCGCCGTGTCAGGCTCAGCCAGTGCAGCACGGCCGGTATGCTCTCCGCCGCACAGCTGTGACAACTCTGCCTGGATACTGTCAGCAGTGATCACACCGTCGCGGATCGGCATAATCAGTTCGCCGGTTTCCTGCAGGGCCGCGTGTTTAACATCGACAAAAATAGCGCAGCGTCGCATCGACTCGTCATCAGTCTCACGCATGGTCGGGGTAAAGCTGCCAACCAGATCAAGGTGGGCACCGGGCTTGAGCCACTCACCGTGAACCAGCGGCGCGGCTGCCATGGTGGCGCAGCTGATAATGTCAGCCTGACGGGCAGCCGCTTCCAGCCCATCACTGTCGCAGGCCTGAGCATCAATGCCGTCTGCTTGCAGCTCCGCTGCCAGGGTAGCGGCAGCTTCAGTATTACGATCCCAGATACGTACCCGGCGAATATCACGAACCGACATATGCGCTGGAATCAGCTGACGTCCCATCCGGCCAGCACCGACCATCAGTAGTTCACTGGCGTCTTCACGGGACAGAAACCCTGACGCCAGCGCGGAGGCAGCCGCCGTGCGGCGGCCGGTCAGTTCATTGCCATCAAGCTGTGCCAGTGGCTGGCCAGTACGACCACAGCTGAGCATGTAATGACTGCTGAGTCCGGGCAGGTTACGGGCACTATTACCCGGAAATACACCCACCTGCTTAACACCATAAAACTCGCCTTCCAGCCAGGCAGGCATTAACAGCAATGTCGCTTCCGGCTCATCTGGAACCTGCAACGTATGGTGGTGGCGTATGGGTGAATGAACCTCGCGGGTGAAAATAGTATGCAGAGCTGAAATCAGGGCAGGCCATGGCAAGGCGGCCCGGACTTGCGCGGTATTCAATTGCATAGTGGAATCTCTTATTGTTAGTCTCAGCACCATGATAAGGACTGCAGATTTTTCGTCGTTGGCGCAGGCTATGCAGTTTTTGACCGAGGCTACTCCGGCGGCCGAATCGCTTTATTTGAGGAGGTGTATGTGACCCACAGCCAGGCACGCAGAAATATGATCGCCCGGCAAAGCGGGGAGCATTGTCATGACTTTTCCCAGTTGCTGTTTGGCTGGCGCGGCAAGATGGCGTGCGAGTTCGAGAGTAATAGCAGCCTGCTGGATAATGGCACCCTTGCGATTGTCCCGGGCAGTGCCGTGCATACATTTAACGGTTTAAGCGAAGACAGTGAACTGCTGGTGATTGATGTCTCGGCAACCGACCCTTACACGCAAGCACTGGAGCTGGCCTGTGGGCTGTCTTTCAAAGACACTATTTTCAGCCAGCCAGAATTTATCTCGTTAAGTCCTGACGCATTACCGTTGCTTGATTTTGCCGCCCAGCAATTAAAACAGAGTAACCAACGCCACGCTCAGGCGCTGAACTGCCAGCTGGTATCCTTGTTTATGACCCAGCTATGCAGCCTTTATTCACCGGAAAAGGCCAAACCGGTGAGTCGTGGCCATATTGATGCTAACGAACTTAATCGCTATATCGATCAGTCATTGTCTCAGCCGCTGTCAAACGCAGCATTGGCAGAGAAGCTAAATCTGAGTGAGAGTTATTTTTACGCAATTTTTCAGCAACAGTTCGGTATCAGTCCACAGAAATACCTGATGAGCCGACGCCTGCAAGCTGCCAGGCATCAACTGCTGACCAGCCGGAAAACCCTGGCAACGCTGGCTGAAGAGCTGGGCTTTCATGATGCATCGAGCCTGTCTCGGGCCTTCAAAAAACATTTCGGCCGCGCCCCGGGCGCGCTACGTCGCGAACATCACAGCTAAACGGGATCGCCGTCCCGCTTGCAACTTCGCCACGACGTGCTGCATCAGAACGTCGGCGGTGTATGGGCACTAACGATCCGGCAGACCTTTTTGCTTTTATTGCGAAAGCGGTGGGGGATTTTGGTCGAGAAGGTGTAGCTGTCGCCGGCGCTCAGGCTGTACACATCACCGCCGACCGTCATTTCTACTGAACCTTCGATCACGGTACCGGCCTCTTCACCTTCGTGGGCAACCATCTCGGTACCGGTATCGGAGCCCGGCTCGTAGGTTTCGATCAGAAAGGCCAGATTGTTTTTACGTTCAGCACCACCGACCAGTTTCATACTGATCCCTTCGCCGCCCACGTCCACCAGCTCGTCCGAGCGATACACCACTTTTTCCTGGACTTCCATATCGACCGTGAAGAACTCGGTCACCGACATGGGGATGCCGCTGAGGATCTTTTTCAGTGAACTGACCGACGGGCTGACCCGGTTTTGCTCGATCATCGAGATAGTACTGTTGGGCAGGCCGACACGTTTGGCCAGCTCACGCTGAGACAGACCATACACCATACGAATTTTCTTCAGTCGATCACCAACTTCCACCCAGCTACCTCAAGAGTCTTTGTGCCTTTTTATTGAAGGCGCATAGTAACATGATCTCCCGACAGCCGTGGTGCTTCAGCAGCGCACCACCTGGACCAAAATATAAACGCATCATCGACCATCCCCTTCAGCACAGGCCTTTCAACAGCCGATCTGTCTCCATACATTTTTGTTTAATTTTTGAGCATAACCTGCCGATAGCCATTAATCACCACAGAAGCAACCGCTCAGGACAACGACACAGGCCTGCGTATCCAGAGCACCAGCCCATCCCCTGTGGCAAGGAGGCTACGTTGAAAATATCCAGCTCTCAGGTTCTGTTTAACAGCGAACATCAGAAGGCTAGCCGACATGATTACAGCCAGCAGCAAACGGCATCCGGCCAGTCCGTTGAGCTGCAACCAGATGAACGTATTGCTGGACGCCGCTCCCGCGTAGCACTGTCCTACGAAGCCCGAATGCGCTCCGAACAGACCGTGGCAACAAGCAGTTTGTCTGCCGTTACAGAAGCAGGGCAAACAACAACTTACCAGCAGAATACGGCAACCAGCACCATTGTCAGCAGTATTATCAACCGTGATATCACGATTGAAAGTGGCCAGACAAACCAGCCATGGGCAGCGATGCGCCAAGCCTCAGCAGCGGAACCTGCCGCGATACAGGTTTATCAGGACGTACTGGATATCAGCGGCCAGAGTGCAGAAATAACAGTGCCCACCCTGGAGCGTAGTCTTTCATCACTGCAGGGCAATTCGATCCCCATTACGATCGATAACCAAATTAACCTGGGCGTCGGCAATCGCATGACTGAAGCCCGGATCGATATTCGCCAACAGCATTTCTTCCAGGAAGCTGAACGGCTGCAGATGGGCGCAATGGGCACGATCACCACCGACGATGGGCGTAAAGTTGATTTTGCCCTGGGCCTGGACATGGCACGCAATTTTGAGCTGGAAGAGTCTCTGACCCAGCAGGAAACAACCCGAACACTGATTGATCCACTGGTGATTAACCTTGATGGTGGTGCCGCCAGCCTGACCAGCAGCAGCTTTTCTTTCGACCTTGACGCCGATGGCCATGAAGAGGATATCTCCTTCACCGGCCAGGGCAGCGGCTTCCTTGCCCTGGATATGAACAAGGATGGCCAGATCAATGATGGCTCAGAACTGTTCGGCACCCAGGGCACGGAAGGGTTTGCCGACCTGGCCCGCTACGATGGCGACGGCAATATGTGGATTGATGAGAACGATGAAATATTCAACGATCTCAAAGTCTGGACTCGCAATGAGCAAGGTGAAGATCAGCTATTAAGCCTGAAAGAGGCAGGCGTCGGTGCCATCTATCTGGGTTCCACCGCCAGCTCTTTCGACCTGACCGATGGTGAGAACAATCTGCTCGGCCAGGTGAAACGCAGCGGTGTGTTTTTAACCGAGCAGGGGCAGGTTGCCAGCATCCAGGAGCTGGATCTGGCAGTACACACTCAGGCCCTCGCAGAAACCCCTGCTGACTCGGCCGGACAAAGCCTGGCTGATAGTTATCAGCAGCTGCTTGATCAGCTCTCTCCGCCACCCGCTCCAGCCACCAGAGATGAACCAGCCGAGCCACCTCCCCCCACAATGATCGAGTTACTACTGCAACCTCCAGCAGAAGGGTCCCGGCCGGAAGATCTACCCGTAGCACAACAGGATAGAGAGATTGAACGGAAGGTTGAACAGACCTCACAAACAACACAGACCACCGTGTTAAGTGTGAACGAGGAAAAAATAACAACTCAGGATGACACCGAAGACACTGCAGAAAAGCCCGTCTTCATGTCATTTGATGCGTCTCGACTGGAAATTCTGGCCCGATTGAATACCCGGTCTGAACAGATACACACTGAGCAGGACAGTGATAATGCTCTGATGAGGACCATCATTGAAAACCTTGAAAGCCTGCGTAACGCGTGAAAAAAAAACCCGATAGCGCCAGGATGCTATCGGGTTTGCAGTGCAAATCGTTATCGGGCCAGTATTAATACCTGGCCGCTGTTCAGTCCAGCGGCCAGCTTTCCAGCTCTTCGATCAGCGTGGCCAGGAAGCTGTTGGTCTGGAAGCCATCCAGTGCGCGGTGGTCGATGCTCAGGCTGACGTAGCACATCGGCCGGATCACCATGGTATCGACCCCTTCAATCTCTTTGACGATCACCCGTTTTTCCAGCTTGCCGATGCCCAGAATGGCGCTTTGCGGCTGGTTAATAATGATCGGTGTCGCCACCAGTGAACCACTAACGCCGTGGTTAGAGATGGTAAACGTGCCGCCCTGCATATCGGTCGGTTTCAACGTATTGTCACGCGCAGCATCGGTCAGCTGTTGCAGCCGACGGGCGATGCCGATCAGATTGAGATCCTGCGTCTGCTGAATCACCGGCACCACCAGCCCGTCATTGCCCAGTGCCGTACCCACACCAATGTTGCAGTCGTGGAACAGCTCCAGCACATCGTCATGGTACTGGCTGTTCACTTCTGGCACCGCCTGCAGCGCTTTGGCCGCCGCCGCAACAAAATAGGCGGTGTAG
Source organism: Neptuniibacter sp. (assembly GCA_024686055.1). Classification (GTDB taxonomy): domain Bacteria; phylum Pseudomonadota; class Gammaproteobacteria; order Pseudomonadales; family Balneatricaceae; genus Marinobacterium_C. The sequence continues at coordinate 1,558 of JAIBDV010000054.1, read as the reverse complement.
GTCAGTTTGACGCCTTTATCGGCAAAATCAGTTTTGTGTTTCGCCCGGTGGCGCTGGATCGCCGACAGATCGGCCTCGAAGATACTGGTCACATGCGGTGCCGTGTGCAGCAGGCTGTCGACCATGTGCTCGGCAATCCGGCTGCGCATTTTGCTATGCGGGCGCAGCGTTGAGGCCAGCCCGGACTGACCGGCCAGCGTCGCTGGTTTTACAGCCGCCGCAGTTACCGGTGCGGCCCGTTGTGCCGGGGTCTGCGCGGGGGCTTTCAGCACCGGTGTCACGACGCTGGCTGGCGTGGTTTTCAGGTACGCCAGCAGGTCACATTTAGTTACCCGGCCGCCTTTGCCACTGCCCTGTACCTGGCTCAGATCCAGCGGGTGTTCGCTAAGCATACGCCGTACTGCCGGGCTCAGCCGGGCTCCAGCGGGAATCACCGATTGGGTGATTGCGGTTGGGACAACAGCTGGGGCCGGTTGTTCGGCGTCGGTTTCAGTGGCTGTTGCAACCGTTGCAACCGTTGCAACCGTTTCAACAACAGCCGCAGTAGCACCGTCACCCAGCGTCGCCAGCAACATGCCGACTGTCACCTGGTCGCCTTCGCCCGCGATCAGCTCAGCCACCACACCATCGGCCGGGGCCGCCACTTCCATGGTGACCTTGTCGGTTTCCAGCTCAGCCAGCGGCTGGTCTTTTTTCACCACCTCGCCAGGGGCCACCAGCCAGCTCTGCAGTGTGGCTTCAGTGCCTTCGAGCTGGCCGTCCGGGATCATCACCTCAATCATGGTACCCATCTCACACCTCCAGCAGTTTGCAGATTTGCGCGCTGATTTTCTCTGGCGTTGGCACCACGGCATTCAGCAGCGTGGGATGGTGCGGGCTCGGTACGTCCGGCATGGTGACGCGGACAATCGGCGCATCCAGCTCGAAGAAACACTCGTCGGCCAGTACTGCAGCAATCTCGGCACCAAAGCCTGCGGTGAAGTTGTCTTCATGCACCACCATGCAGCGGCTGGTTTTACGCACCGAGGCGAAAACAGCGTCTTTATCCCAGGGCGAGATGGTGCGCAGATCGATCACGTCTACCGACTTGCCACTCATTTCAGCCCCCTTGAGTGCGCGTGGCACCATACCGCCCCAGGTCACCAGGGTCAGCTCGGTGCCTTCGGTCAGCACACTGGCTTTACCGAAGGGCTGCACGTAGTCATCGCCCGGATAGGGCCGACGGGCAGAGATATCATCCAGCAGATTACGGTGTTCAAAGAAGATAGTCGGGTTGTGGTCACGCAGCGCATAACGCAGCAGACCCACCGCGTCTTCGGCGTTGGACGGTACAGCCACCTGCCAGCCAATAGCATGAGCCCATTTAACCTCCGCCGCCTGGCTGTGCCATGGGTCGCCACACTTGAAAAAACCACCCGGCATGCGTACCACCATCGGCGCAGCAAAGCGGTTATTGGTACGCCAGCGAATAGTGCCAGTGTCATTGAGCTGCTCTTCAGCCGGATCGGCGTATTTGCGGAACTGGATCTCTGGCACCGGCATCATGCCCGCCTGCGCC